>NZ_JBDGQQ010000034.1:0-7296 GCF_042218895.1 Salinibacter sp.
CCCGGCCCCCACGGTGACCGCTTCGGCCACCGGGACGGGCCCGAGCGCGAGGCTCACGAGGCCCGCCAGGCCGCCAATCCCCAGAAACCGCAGGACGGGCCCCATAGACTGTGCGCCAACCACGACCACGACCGGAAGGACCGCATAGACAATTAAGAGTCCGACATCTCGCCCCCCGACAAGTCCGCTTCGGGCGACCTGAAGGGCGTACCAGCCCACGAGGATGTACAGGGCTCCTCGCATCCAGAGCGCGTAATTCCGGCGGACCCGCCGGGACCCGTAGGAGGCGAGGAAAAGCCCTGCCAGCCCGCCCGCAATTGCAAGACGTTCCCAGTGAGGGTTAGGGGCCTCAGGATAGACACTGGCAAAAAGGAGATCTACCGAAAATACCAACACGGCCCCAAGCAGGCAAAAGCCCCGGTGGATCTGCACCTGGGCCTCTATCCTCGAAGAAAGTGAATCATCGTCTGGGCGGAGCAGTGGGGGAGAGGCTGGTAAAGAAGCCACAGGTACGACGGTAACATGATGGTCGGCTGGCGCGAAAACACGTGGCGCTCGCCCCCGAGAACTCAGCCCGTTCTCTAATACTCTTCTCAGAGTGGCCAAATGGACCGATCCCGACGGAGGATGCGGCGTGTCCAAGGGGATAAATTGTCAAGAGCAACTTGTGTGCCAGACCTAAGGAACTAGCCGTCCTGCGGGCTCAAGAGGAGGCATCCTCCGTGGAAGGAAGCCGGACCGTAAAGCAACTCCCCACGCCCTTCTCGGTTTCTACCTTCATCCGTCCACCCATCTGCTCTACTGCCTTCTCCGGGTCCATCCCGATGCCGGTGTCTTCGACCTCCAGGACCCCCCGATTCTCCTCCCGGTAGGTTCGGACACAGACGGTTCCGCCCTCCTCGGTATACTTGATCGCGTTGGCCAGGAGGTTCCGCACCACAATCTGCACCCCACCCTCGTCGGCCCGGGCCCGTACGTCGTCGGTCTCCAGGTGAAGGTCGAGACCCTTCTCCTGGGCCTCGGCGTCAAGCTCCTCGGCGGTCCACCGCGCCTCAGCGTGAAGGTCGACCGGCTCGGCGTTGAAGCCCATCTGCTCGGCCTCCAGCTTCGAAAGGGTGAGCAAGCCGTTCAGGGTTTTGAGCAAGCGCTCCCCGCTCTGCTCAATGAGACCGGCGTGGGTGCTGACCGGACATTCCGATGGCAATTCGAGTTCGGTGACCTCCGTGCCGATGGCTTCGGCAAATCCGATGACCGAGGTGAGGGGCGTGCGGATCTCGTGGCTCATGTTCGCCAGGAACGCCGACTGCATGCGCTGGGCCTCCTCCGCCTCCGAACTGGACAGTATGACGACCGGGATCCGCCGCAGCGTGGCATGGGGTTTCATCTCCTTGAGGAGGTCGTGCCCGCTTTTGACCGGCAGGTTCAGGTCCAAGAGCACCAGGTCGGGCTGCGGGCCGTCCATCTCCGGGGCGCCCTCGCCCGGGAGGCCAAGAATGTCTTCCGCCTCCTCGGTGGTGTAGGCCACCAGGAGGTCGTTGTGCACTTTCGACGCCCGCAGCATCTCGCGGGTGAGGCGCACGTCGGCCGGGTTGTCTTCAACCAGAAGGATGCGGATGGGACGTTCGCCTTCGGCACTGGACAATGGGAATTTTCTGGCAGAGTCGCTCATATCGTCGAGGAGAGAAGGGCAAAGGGCAATATGAGCGACCGAACCCTCCCCGGGCTCCGACTCGCCCCAAATGTTGCCGCCATGCCGCTCGGCGGTCTTTTTGACAAGGGCCAGGCCCATGCCAGAACCTGTCTGGCCGGGGCCGTGGAGATCGAGTTGCTCAAGGATCCGGAAAGTCCTCTTCCAGGGCTCGGGCCCGCTGGCAGGGCCCCTCTTCGAACGTCCCAAAGAGACGCTGACGCTCCACGAGCCTGGTCTTTTCGGGGGGAAAAGCCTTGAGACGATCCATTGCATCGAAGACCTGACGGGAGAGGCGCAACTTCACACTCGGAAGACAAAACGCCGGTACCACTCCTCGCATCGGCACCAGTGAGCAGCCCCGGCGCTAACGGAATTGAAATCGAGCATCCGTCGACGGGTCGTCTACCAAGACCCGCCCGACCTAGAAGACGAACCGGAAGAAGCAACCCCCGACCGCGGATGATGCGGAGGAAAGCCCCTTCTTGTCCCCGTTTCGGGCGGGTTTGCATCCGTACTTGAGTCCAGCTTCGGGCAAGAATGCGGCCGAGCGTGAGGGGAGAAATTGGCACTTGCGAGAGACAGAGTTCGTTTTCACCTTGTGGGGTGTCGCACTTGCTTCTGATGCTTTTTGCCTTCCATGACGGTTCTCTCCCGCGTTTTCCCTACGCTTCTGCTGAGCCTCCTCCTCGCCGGTCCGACGCTCGCCCAGCCGACCGATCTCACGCCGGAGCGCTTCTCGTTCGAGCCCGACCTGAGCTACGACACCAGCGTCCCGTCGCCCGAAGAGGCGCTCGGCTACAAAATCGGGACGCAGTTCACCCTCCACGCCGACGCGCTGGACTACCTGCGTTCGCTCGCGGACGCCTCGAGCCGCGTGAACATGGGCACCTACGGCACGACCTACGAAGGGCGCACGCTGCCCTACCTCGTCGTGACCAGTCCCCAGAATCAGAACCGTCTCGCTGAGCTCAAGCGCAACAGCCGCCGCCTGTCGGCGCCCGCGACGCTCTCGGACACAGAGCGGACGCAACTGCTCCGGGACCAGCCGGTGTTCGTCTCCTACAGCTACAACATCCACGGCGACGAGCCCGCCTCCACCGAGGCGGCCCTGCAGGTGGCCTACCGCCTCGCCGCGGCGCAGGACGACAGCACGCGGGCGCTGCTCCGAGACGCCGTGGTTATCATGTACCCCACCGTGAATCCCGACGGGCGCGATCGCTACGTCTACTGGGCCCGGTCAATGCAGCGCGCACAGCCGGCCACCGATCCGAACGACATCGTCCACGACCAGCCATGGCCGGAGGGGCGCACCAATCACTACTGGTTCGATCTCAACCGCGACTGGGTCTGGGGCGTGCATCCTGAGATGAGGGGCCTCACGTCCGTCTACCAGGAGTTCATGCCCCAGGTGCACGCCGACTACCACGAGCAGGGGTACAACGACCACTACTTCACCATGCCCGGCACCACGCCCCGCAACCCCATTCTGCCGGACCGCTACGTGGCCTGGGCCGACACCTTCGGCCGCGCCAACATCGAGGCGTTCAACCAGAACCGAGTGGCCTACTTCACCCGCGAGGCGTTCGACTTCTTCTATCCAAGCTACGGATCGTCCTACCCGAGCATCCTGGGCGGCATCGGCATGCTCACCGAGCAGGCGGGCATCGGGGCCGCGCGGGCCGTCGAGAACGAGGACGGCTACACCCTCACCTTCCGGCAGCGCGTGCACGACCACTACACGACGAGCCTGGCCACCCTCCAGGCCGCCGTCAAAAATCGGCGCGAGTTGCTGGAGTACGACCTCCGGGCACACGCCCAGGAGACCAACACGATTGAGACGGCCGCCTATGTTTTTCCCGACGACCAGGGCACCGGCTATCTGTACGACGTGATCGAGATGCTCCGCCACCACGGGATCACGGTGGAGCAGACCACTGAGCCCGTTCAGATCGACGCGGCCCTCCACTACCGGACGGGGGAACGGGCCGATCGGCGCATCGAGGCAGGGGCGTACGTGGTGCCCACCGACCAGCCGCGCCACCTCTTCGTGAACACGCTCCTGAAGCGCCAGGTGGCCTTCCAGGACTCGGTGATGTACGACATGTCTACCTGGTCGGCGCCGCTGGCGTACAACCTGGAGGCCTACAGCACGCGTCAGGCCCTGAACGGGGCGACGGAGCCGGTGGAGAAGGCCCCAACTCCTCCGTCGGGCGTGACGAATCTTGACGCGCAGTATGCCTACGTCGTTGACTGGAATCAGCGCCATGCCCCAGCGGCCCTCGCGAAGCTCTGGCAGGCCGGCTACCGCGTGCGGGGGGCCCACGAGTCCTTCGGGACCGGCGACCGGTCCTTCAGCGCCGGGTCGCTCATCGTCCTTCTCGGCCGCAATCCCAATCACACCGACGTAGCGACCGACATGAAGCGGATCGCGTCGGAGGCAGGCGTGGAGATTGTCGGGCTCAACACGGGCCGCATGCAGGACCCTCCCGACCTTGGGTCCGAGGACAATCCCCCGCTGAAGCCCCCGGAGGTGGGACTGCTCGTGGGGGAGCCCGTCTCGACCTACACGAGCGGACAGATCTGGTATCTGTTCGATCAGGAGGCCGAGTTTCCTGTCACCCGCATTCGAGCCTCCGACCTGGAGCAGGCGGGGGGAAGCGGTGGGGCCTACGCCACCGGGGGCGACGTGTCCCTCGACGAGTACGGGGTGCTCATCCTGCCCGGCGGGGATGGGCTGCGCAGCGTCTTCGACTCGACGCAGATCGAGGCCCTCCGCGGCTGGGTTCGTGACGGCGGCACGCTCGTGGCGACGGAGGAGAGCGCCCGCTTCCTGACCGCGGACGCCTCCGGCCTCACGGATGTACAGGCGGTACAGGACACCGCTGACAGTCCGATTGGGCCCTACACCTCCTACGCGGCGCGGGACGACTCGGCGGGCCTCGACTATATTCCCGGTGCGGCCCTCAGCGGTCGCCTCGACGACACCCACCCGCTGACGTACGGCATCGGGGACGACGTGTATTCTCTCAAGTACGGCAGTGCAGCCCTCAAGCCGAGCCCGGATCTCCAGACCGCCGGTCACTACGCGAAGGACGCGGACGACCTGCTCGTGAGCGGGTACGCCTCCCAGAAGAACCTCAAGAAGCTGGCGGGCAATACCTTTGCTGGGACCGTCGAGATGGGCGACGGGCGCGTCGTCTTTCTCGTCGACAACACTCAGTACCGCATGTTCTGGCGGGGCCCGAGCCGCATGATGCAGAACGCCGTCATGCTCGTGCCGGCGCTGGTGGAGTGACGTAGAGCGCGGAGGGGGGCATCACTGCGGAATCATGATGTGAGCCCACGGCTTGCCGGGCTCCATGAGCCAGGGGCCGTCCTTCGGCGTCGTAGACAGGCCCGTCGTCTTGGCCGTTTCGTAGGGCACGTAGACGACCCGGAGCCGCGAGGCCCCACGCACCGTGTCGGCCGCAGCGTCGTACGTGCCGGAAAGATTGTAGAGGGCCGCTGGATGGTCCGGGTACGGAAGCGTACCGTCCTCAATCTCGGCCCGGCGGACGCTATCCACGGCGGTCACGCCCTGGCGTCGCAGCTCGCGTCCCCGCCTCATGAACGGCTCCAGCGACTCGTGGTAGCAGGCGACGTGGAATCCCTCCTCACGCGGATCGTCGGCGAGACACACCAGGGTTCCGTCCTCCTCCCGGAGCGTCGTGAGCGTCCAGTCGTCCGTGTAGCCGAGAACGGTGGCCCCGCTCCGCATCGAGGCCGGGGCGGCCTTTACCGCCGCCGCGATCTGAGTCTCGGCGCTCGGGGGCGATTGTGCCCGCGTGCGGGGGGCGAGCAGAAGCAAAGCGGCTGTGCACCCAAGGAGAAAATAGCGCATTGGCAACAGTGTGAAGTTGTTTTCGGGTCGATTGATCGGTCGCTCGGTACGAAACCGGTTCTGTCCAGTTCACTCCTCGTATGATCGAGGCAGCTTCTCCCAATGACTGCGCTGAATGATTCTTGCCGTTCTCTCGCCTTCGGTCTTTGAGAAGGTTCCGGGTGGAGAGGGCCGACCTACAACAAAAAATGCTCACAGGCTCGAATTCGAGAGCTCCCTTCGGACCCCTGGCGCTTTGGCACACAACTGCGTATGAGAGCGCCCATGACCTGACCTGGGCGGCAGAAGAGGATTTGCTCTTCAAGGCTCCCAGGGCCGAGTTCGACATCAGTGTTCGAGGACTGGGAGGGACTTCGGGCCGATCGCCCAATCGAGCCGTTCCGAGAGATGTTCGAGAAGGTGCAGGCGGCGGTGGAGGAGCTTCCTCACCAGCGCCTACGTGGGGCTCGCTCGATGGGGGAGTGGGAATGGGTTGCCGATCTTGTTGGTACGATCGACTCATTTGGGGCAACCCAGATCGAGCTACCTCCGACCCTGCCCGACTGCCAGGAGACCGGTGGGGAAAAATCCGGGGGCGAGCTGCGGTTGAAGCCCGACGGGACCGATGGGCGGTTCAAGAAGGTGCTCCCCCGACAACCCAGATGGCAGCGACAACGACCACTTCGAGGAGCTTTCGGACCTGAGCGAGGAGACTCAAAGCGAGGAGCGGCGACACGTCAGGCCTTGTTCGATCTCGGACGGTGGCATGAGCAAAACCTGCATCCACCTGCGTACAACTCAGGCAGACAACTTCACACTGTTCAGGCACCCCTAAAGATCGAGCAGAGGCGGTAAGGGGGGCCCCTGTCCCCGAGTCCTTTCGGGGGGGAACCAGCCTCCGGGTCGCGAGGCGATTTTTGACGCGAGACGAGTCATACTTGATCTCGTCCAGCGATTGAGGCGAAGGAATGTCCGCCAAGCCGGATCAATCCCACGGGCTGGACGTCGCTGAGGCCTGATGTCGCCGGTGCCCTGGCGCTACGCCTCCCCGCTGTGATTGTCCTCTTTCCTCGGTAGCCGGACGGTAAAGCAGGTGCCTTCGCCCTTCTCGGTCTCCACCTCCAGGCGTCCGCCCATCTGCTCCACAACCTCGCGCGTCACCGAGAGGCCCAGACCGGTCCCCTCGTAAGATCGGTCCATCCCCTCCGACGCCTGCCGAAACGGTTCGAAGAGGTCCTCTACCGCCTGCGGATCCATCCCAATCCCGGTGTCCTCCACCTCCACGGCGGCCCAGCTGTCTTCCTGGTAGGTTCGGACCTGGACCTCTCCTCCCTCCCCCGTGTATTTGATCGCGTTGCTCACCAAATTTCGAAGCGCGATCTGAACCCCTCCCTGATCTGCCCGTGCCCGAACCGGCGTTCCGTTGGTCTCCACCTCGCAGTTGATCCCCGACTCCTCGGCCTGCGGAAGTAGCTCCTCAGTCAGGGCCTCAGCCTCCTCGCTCAGGTCAACCGCTTCCTCCGCAAGCTCCATCTGGTCGGCCTCCAGTTTCGAGAGGTTGAGCACCGAGTCGAGCGTGTCCAGCAGGCGCGTCCCTCCCCGCTCGATCAGCTCCGAGAACCGGGCCAGCCGGGAGAGGTCCGCTTCATCCGGACAGTCGCCCAACACTTCTATCTCGTCCCCGATCGCTTGGGAAAAGCCGATGATCGAGGTCAGGGGCGTGCGGATCTCGTGACTCATGTTTGCG
>NZ_JBDGQQ010000035.1:0-14801 GCF_042218895.1 Salinibacter sp.
TCGTCGAAGGCGCCAAGGAGGGATTCGACGTCGCCGTGACCATCATCCCCTACCTTATCGCCATCCTGTTCGCCATCGGCATGTTTCGGGCGTCCGGGGCCATGGACTACCTCGTGAATCTTCTTGATCCGGTGCTGGGCCTGATCGGCGTGCCGGCCGAAGTGCTGCCGATGGGCATCGTGCGCCCCCTCACGGGCTCGGGCTCAGCCGGGCTTGTGGCCGACATGATCAACCAGTACGGCGAGGACTCCCTGGTGGTCAAGATGGCCGCGACCATGTTCGGCTCCACAGAGACAACCTTTTACGTCATCGCGGTCTACTTCGGCGCCATCAACATCCGGGAGACCCGTCACGCCGTTCCGGCCGGTCTCTTCGCAGACCTGGTGGGCTTCCTTGCGTCCGTCTACGTCGTCCGTCTGCTGTTCGGCGGATGAGCCGGCCTTTCAGTGTGGAAGCCTCAGTGTGGAAGCCGGGCGAGCGCGTTAACGATGGCGTCCTGGGCAGCCCGCACTTGGTTGGCCTCCGCCAGGTGATGGTTGCAGAGGATGACGAACGAGAGGGGGGTCCCCTGCTCGGTATTCACGTATCCGCTCAGGGCGCTCACGTGGGAGAGGGTTCCCGTTTTTGCGTGCACATTGCCCTGAGCGGGCGCCCCGTTCCGAAACCGGTACTCGATGGTTCCCTCCTCTCCGCCTGTCGGCAGCGACTCGTAGAACGCCGAGCTGTGGTTGGGCCCCACGTCCACCCACATGTGCTCCAGGAGGCGCGTCAGGGCCCGCGGGCTCACGTAGTTCTTCCGGGAGAGGCCCGACCCATCCACGAGCTGAATGCGGCTGGTGTCGACGTCCGCCTCCGCGAGCTCCGCTTTCACGGCCCGCGTCCCAAGAGCCGCCGACCCCACGGTGAGCGTTTCGGAGGTGGTGTCCGGAGGGTTCACGACGGCGAGGGTCCTTAGCAACTGCTCGGCGTAGAGATTCTGGCTCTCGTGATTTGTCGTGCGTACGATGGTGCGGAGCGAAGGAGACCGGTAGGTCGCAACTCGCCGCATCGACTGGGCCTTGTAGTCCGGCTTGATTGGCATCTGATCCACGTCGATGCCCGTGCCCGCTACCGAGATGCCTTCCTGCAGGAGAACCTCCCGAAGGACATGCGTGAAGTATAGAGTCGGGTTCGTAATCGTAAGGGACTCTTCCTGGGTTTCCCCCGGGTGTACCCGCGAACGGACCTGGAAGGTGTTGGCCCCGAAGGGACGGTCGTACTCCTCGTCGGACGAGGAGTCGGTAGGGACCGTCCGAGTTTGGTTGAGGACTCGGACGAAGTCGGTCTGGAGGGGAGTCCAAGAGATGCGGGCCGGCGCCCCGGACATGCGCCCCGTCACACTCATGTCGATGGTGTTGGCGTTGAACACGAGCCCGTTGACCTCTGCGGCGTAACTGTACGGCACGTCGTTCCAGCTCCATCCCTCCCCGAGGGGCACGTCACTGAAGGGATCGTCGTCCCCGATAATGTCTCCTTGAATGCGCGAGATTCCCGCCTCCTCTAGTGAGTCGGCCCACCGCCGGAACACCTGAGTCGGATCCTTTCGCTGCCTGTAGCCCCCGATCGTTGGGTCCCCACTGCCCTGCACGATGAGGTTGCCATGAAGAACCCCGTTGCGGACCGGGCCGTTCACGTAGACGGCAGTTTTGTACCGAAAGTCCGGCCCCAGCCGCTTGAGGGCGGCCGCCGTGGTGAGAAGCTTCACGTTCGAGGCAGGGGTGAAGAGGCGGTTCGCGTTGTGCCGGAAGAGACGGCGCCCCGTGCGTAGATTGGTGACCTCGATGCCCCAGAAGGCCCCGGCGTACGGGGCTGCCTCGATCGTGTCGGTGATCACCTTCGCGATGCGTGCGCGGGCCGACTTCACGGTCGGGTCGGGCTGCGCCCTCACCGACAATCCCCCCGCGCAGAGAACAATTGCCAGCAGACCAGCGAGACAACGCGTGCAGGCCACGCGGAGACCTGAGCAGGGGAGGACCATCGGCCAACGGGTTCCGTGAGTGAGGGACGTAGTGGAGGCAGGCCAAAAAAAGAAGGACTCGTCCTGGGGTCAAGCCCCAGGCGGTCGTCGGCGGAGAAGGCGGGGACCGGTAACGGCCCTCCCCAAGCCGTCCTTCGACCACTCAGCGGCTAATTGGCAGAGCCCCCCTTCACCGCTGGTGGGAGGGCGTCGGAGTTCCGAATGATCTGCATGTAGAAACGAACGATGGTCTGGTAGTCGTCGGTAGCGATGCGTTCATTCGCCCCATGGATGCGGCTCCGATCCTCGGGTGTGAGCTCGTACGGGATAAAGCGGTAGACGTAGTCGCTGTGCTCAGTATAGTAGCGGCTGTCCGTCGTGCCGGGCACGAGGTACGGAGCGACGACCACGGAGTCGGCGGTAACCTGACCGATGGTTCGCTGAAGCATGCGGAACGTCGGAGACTCGATGGCCGACACTGGAGACGGGCTACTCGACTGCCCCATTTCGATTCGGACTGGCAAGTTGCCGAGGGTCTCCCGAACGTGATCGATCACGGCGTCGACCGACTGGCTCGGCAGAATGCGGAAGTTCACGACGGCCCGGGCCGTGCTCGGAATCACGTTGTCCTTTACGCCCGCATCGAGTCGCGTGGGGGCCGTCGTGGTGCGGATAGCGGCTCGCGTGGCAGGTCGGCGATTTAGCACCCACCGGAGAGCGGGAGCCGTGAGCCACCGGTTGGCCAGGGCCGCCCGCATGGGAAGGCGCATTTCAGGCGCGAGGTAGTCGAACATGGTGCCGGTAACGCCCGAGAGGCGGGACGGAAGCGGATTTTCCAGCAACCGGCTCAGCGCATCGTTAAGAACCTCGATGCTCGTCCGATCGGGCGGAACGGACGAGTGTCCGCCGGGCTGCTCGGCCCGGAGTTCGAGGCTCAGGTATCCCTTTCCGGCCACCCCCACCACGGCAAGCGGATCGTTGAGTCCGGGGAGCGCCCCGCGCGTGACGGCCCCGCCCTCGTCAAGCACGAGGGCCGGCGCCACGTCCCCCGCCGTAATTCGCTCGGCAAGGGCCCGCCCCCCTCGGACACCGCCCACTTCTTCGTCGTGACCAAGCGCGACGTGCACCGTCCGCTGGGGCGTGACACCACGACGGAGGAGCGTTTCGATGGCCTCCAGGATGCCTACGACACTTGCCTTATCGTCCAGCGCCCCGCGGCCCCACACGTGCGTGTCGGTCACTCGTCCGCTGAACGGAGGATACCTCCAATCGGAGGAGTCCTCAATCGGCACCACGTCGACGTGAGCCATCAGGACGATTGGTGCGAGGGAGGGATCGCGACCCTCCCACGTGTAGAGCCGACTCAGGCCGTGGACGTGAGTCGTATCGAGGGCGGCGTGGACCCTCGGAAATGCCTGCTCTAGGTATCCGAACAGGCGCTCGTAGGCGGCCGAGTCAAGGCGGGCAGGGTTTCGCTTCGTGATGGTCCGGAACTGAAGAGCATTGGCGAGCCGCCGGTGGGCCTCAGGATCGACCTCAAGTGCCACCGGCTCCGTCGTCGCCTGCCGACTTTCAACCCGCCATGTCCGCGTGGCAACGACGGCCAGCACCGCGCCGAGCACGAGAACCAGGCCTCCGAGGAGAGAGCGCCAGCCAGAACGAGAAAGCATCGTGAGGCAGGAACGCAGGGTGCTTAGAGATTAGTTCACCACCGCCCCCCGCCACGGTGGACCTGGCCGGAGGTTCCGAACGGGCAGCCCGCCCCTTCCGTACCGATTACTCCTGTTCATCCGCTTCCTCCACTTGCCTGCCGGACCCATGATCCCAGACGTCGTACAGCCCCCACCCGAGCTGGCCAACCAGTACGACTCCGACCGCGTGCTTCGAAGTTACGTCCGCCGTGTGCTCCCCGACGAGGTCCACGCCGCGGTGGAACCGGGCCTGCGCGCGATGGGCCAACGGGCGGGCAATGAGCTCTACGCCCTCCAGCAGGACGACCTCGAAAACGAGCCCACTCTCACCCGATGGGGGCCGTGGGGAGACCGGATCGACCAGATTGAACAGACGGAAGTGTGGGAGCGGGCCGCGGAAGTCACCGCGGAGCAAGGGGTGGTGGCCGTAGCGTACGAGCAGGTCCACGATTCTTACAGCCGGGTCCACCAGATGGCACTCGCGTATCTTTTTATCCCCTCCACGGACATGTACGGCTGTCCGCTGGCCATGACCGACGGTGCCGCCCGGACGTTGCTCGACAGCGGGAACGAGGCCCTCATAGAAGCAGCGGTGCCCCACCTCACCGCACGCGATCCAGAGTCGTTCTGGACGTCGGGTCAGTGGATGACGGAGGTCTCCGGGGGCTCCGACGTGAGCCAGACCCGGACGACGGCTCGACGCGACCCCGAGGGCACCTGGCGCCTGCACGGCCGCAAGTGGTTTACCAGCGCCATCACGGCCGACGTGGCCCTCGCGCTGGCCCGCCCCGAGGGCAATCCGGAGGGGAGCGAGGGATTGGCGCTCTTTTACGTTCCTGTCCGCGAGGGCGGCGACTTGGCCGACGGAATCTACGTCCATCGATTGAAAGACAAGCTCGGCACCAGAAAGCTCCCAACCGCCGAGCTCCATCTTGACGGTGCTCCCGCCCGGCCCGTGACCGAGAACCTTCGGAACGGGACCCGCCATATCGCTCCGATGCTCAGTGTGACGCGGACCTGGAATGCAGTGACGGCGGCGGCCTACGTCCGGCGGGGACTGGCCCTTGCCCGGGATTATGCCCGGAAGCGCGAGGCCTTCGGCGAGGCGATCATCGATCACCGCCTTCATCAGGAGACCCTTGCCGATCTGCAGGCCCAGCTGGAAGGCATGTTCCACCTTTCATTCCGGCTCGCCGAACTTCTGGGGCGCCGCGAGTCGGGCCGTGCCGACGAATCGACACGGACGCTCCTCCGCCTTCTGACCCCCATCGCGAAGCTTACCACCGCCAAGCAGGCCGTTGCCGGCACCAGCGAGGTGGTCGAAGCATTCGGCGGAGCCGGGTACGTGGAAGACACCGGCATCCCGCCGCTCCACCGCGACGCGCAGGTGCTTCCGATTTGGGAGGGCACAACGAACGTGCTCGCCCTGGATCTTCTCCGAGCCCTAGAGGAGGCCGAGGACCTGGCTCTTTTGAGGAGCGAACTCGAACGCTGTCTTTCTCCACTCAAGACTCCGGCGCTTCGGGAGGCGGGGCAGTCCGCGCTTCAGGCCTTCCGGGACGCCGCAGACTGGCTTCGGGCCGCCCAGGACGACGGGATCGGGAAGCTCCAGGCGGGCGCGCGCCGATTTGCGCTGACGCTTGGGCACGCCCTCGAGCTCGCCTACACGGCCCGGCACGCGCAGTGGGCCCTGCGGGCCGAACAGGATCCCCGCTCGGCCGCCGCGGCGGAGCGACTGGCGAACCAGCCCATCAGTCGTATCGCGGCGCTCGATGAAGGCGGAACCCGGGCACTGGCCCGAGAGACCGAAAGCGCATCCCTGCTCCATCGGTACCAGAGTTCCGACGACGTTTCCCCGGACCCGGATCCTGAGACATCGTAGCGGATGGAGGGTCATGTGCCTCAGCCAGTACCCGCAAACTACGCTTCAAGAACGCTCTAAGAGGCGAAGACAGGACGTAACACCGCGGCAGGTCCTTCTAGTTCAAGCAGAGGACGCCGTACTGAGTCACATGAATCGGCATGAACGGGGCCGGGGACGGAGCGGACTCGTCTTCATCGACGGCCTCAGGGGCAGGGTCGGGGGGGAGCTCCTCTCCGCTCGGCTCGAAGAGCGACAGTGCCTCCGCCAGCACCTCCTCGTCCTCGTTGACCATTACGGCCCGGACGTGGTAGCGGGGCGGCTCGGCAACGGCGACCTCTGCAGTTATCTTCACCGGACCCCGGTAATCCGTCCTGCTGACCCCGACGTTGATGCGTTCCAACTCGAGCATTCCTTCCTTCTCCACAGAGCTTGCCGCCAGCGAGGAGGCATCGCTGAGGAGCCGCTGGTGGGGCATTCGATTCAGCAGGCTATCTGGGGAGCTAGGCTCTACGATTCCACTGATTTCGGCGTACCCGTACGAGATGTCCACGTGCCCCGTGGCACTTTCTGCCGGTGCGTTGGCGTAGAGGTGCTTCAACCGCTTGTAGTGCTCGTTCGCAACCATCGTGAAGGAGGGAAAGTGTAAGAGAACCGTAGGAGCAAAAAAGTTCAAACATCTTCGTGGACGTGCCAACCACCCGGCACGTCTCACCATTTTTGCTTGCGAAAAGGATGCCAGACTACGGAGCCTGTCTGAATGACAGACTCCGATCGGACGAGTCGCGCGCTGAGGCGTGTTGCCGCCTTGTCGCTCCCCTCTCTTCCGAGATCCCTGAAGGCCTGTCATAATCAGAGATCGACCGCCTCTCCCATACTCCCCCACTACCCATGAGTCTTACCCCCGACGAGCAACGCACCGTCGCCGAACATCTTCGCTCACGTTCACAGTCGCCACAGTGCCCAGTGTGCGAGGCGTCCAACATGGTCGTTATGGAGGAGGTAACGCTCCATCCCATCGATCAGGAAGAGGACTCCTCCCTGCCGGTGGCCAACGTCATGTGCAAATATTGCGGATATATGCTCCAATTCTCCTTGTCTGCAGTGGGAATTCCAGTCGATTAGGATACTCGAAGGGGACCGAGTCCTCCCGGTCCCTCGGCGCTGGAAAAGGACAGCGAACGGATGTCGGCTCCGAATTGCCTTCGGCAATTGCCGGTTCCGACGATGCACTCGGTCCGGCGCGTAACATTTCAAGTCATCTCCAACAAAGAGGCGAGATTGTTGGGAGCTTTGCGGCTCCTACACTTCCCTGCATGCTTTCGACAAACAACACTGACCAGCGATGAAGTGGATTAAATCAGCCGCCATCGGAGCCCTTGGAAGCCTCGTCATGTTTCTACTCATGATGTTTGCCATTCACGGCGCGGGCATCGCCCCCTTCAACCTTCCTCCCTCCGCTGCTTTTCTGGAGAAGCTCGGCCTGAACGTAGGTCCCCTCCCCCTGCTCGTCCACTTTGGCTACGGGGCAACCTGGTCGATGCTGCTGGTGGCCCTGTACGGGACGGATACGAATGTCCGGCGGGGCGTGTACCTGGCCGTGGCCCTCTGGCTCTTCATGATGGTCGTCTACTCTCCGATCATCGGGTGGGGCGTGTTCGGTTTTGGCGGTTCCGGCCACACCCTTGCCACCGATCACCCGCTGCACCTTGGCGCACCAGTCAAGTACCTGGTCGCCACCCTCGTTCTTCATCTCATCTACGGGTCCATCATCGGTGGTCTCAATTCCGTTTGGATCCAGTCCGAGTCGAGACAGGCCACAACCTGATCCCGGAAAAGCACTCTGGAGCGCAGAACAGCATCGAGATGGAGGGCGCTGTGGTCGCTCTACAAGATCTACAGCGACACCCGTTCGCCGTCTCTGAAGCCCACCTAGCGAGCAGACTCTATCCCCAGGGATCTTCGTTGCCTGTTGAGTCACTCTCCTGAAGTTCGATGTGTAGCGCGAGGGCCAGCACAGTACACACCACACCCAGAAACGCCGGGATCACACCTACCACGAGGTACTGAAGCCCCGACAGGCTCCAACTGGGCCCTACCCACAGAGACACGATGGCCCATGCGTAGAAGAGGGCGGCAGCTGCAAACGTTAGGGGAAAGAGGGTTTGCTTCGTTTCATCTTTCATGGGGTTCCGGGAACTACCAAGAGACTGCTACGAGGACTGCGCTGTTGCGGCGAGGCGGTCAACTTTTTCGACGTACGCGTCGGGATCGGCCTTTCGCTCAAGCCCTCCCTGGCTCATGTACCGGACCTTTCCGTACACGGGGCGCTCTTTCCAGCCCCGGTCGTGAAGGCCAAAGATCCACGCCACGTTTGCGAACGAATTCGGATCGCGGCCGTCGAGGAAGTACTTATTGTTCAAATGGAGCGCACGCTCGAAGGCTGTTCGCGGGGCAGGCGACCACTCCAGAATTTTCTTCCCCCAGTACATGCGCATGTAGTTGTGCATGTACCCGGTTTCGCGCATTTCCTTCATCGCCGCGTTCCAGTACGGGTCGTGCGTTCTGCCACGTTCGAGTTCGTCGCGACTGTACAAATATTCCCGCTCGTCGTCGGCGTGTTCGGCCAAGCTCTCGCGGGCCCACTCCGGGAGGCACTCGTACGAGTCGTATGTGTCCGGCCGGAAGTAGACGTGGTTCGCCGCCAGTTCGCGTCGGACGACAAGCTCTTCGATGTAGGAGTCGATGTCTCCTTCCGGGGCCTCCGTCGCCCGTACCTGCTGTGCCAGCCATACAGGAGAGATCTGCCCAAAGTGGAGGTACTTGCTCATGTGCGAAACCGCACTGGAGTGGATCTGGTTGCGGTTGTCATCATACCCCTCCAGGTGCTCCGCGAGGAACCCGTCGAGCACCCGCTCGGCCTCGGACGTTCCGCCCTGATGCAGGGAAGAAACGGGCGGGACGCTCCGATCGAGGTCTAGCTGGTCGGTAATGGTTCCAACGTCGTTGGGGAAAAGTCCCTCGTCGACGTCAAGGTTCAGGGAAGGATGCTCCGGAGCCGCCGGCTCCGGGAGACGAAGACACCGGTCTAGGTGCTCGTGAATTTTCGGACGGATTGTTCGCGCGGCATATTCCGCGTTGTCCGTGACCGTTTCGACAGGCACCACCGCGTCCCCCTCCACCTGCTCAACTCGGCAGGGGGCCTCCTCGGCGACTCGGGATCGCCAGTGCCGCTGGTGGCGGAGATACCCCCGGTCGGTGACGAGAATGGCGGCCTGATCGGCGTAGTGAAGAGCCACCTCGTCTGGACGCCCGTGCCGCACGACCATCCGGATGCCCCGCTCTTGGAGCCGACGCCTGGTGTCGCGTAGCCCTTCGAGCATAAAGGTGTAATGCCGAAGGTTGGCCTCGGGATAGTCGTCCATGAGGCCGAAGACAACCAGCAGCGGAAGCCCCTCACTGTTTGCGTGGCGGAGGGCCCGTTCTAATGCCGGATTGTTCCGGGCTCGCTGAGACTGTTGCATCCAGTAGAGGACGTACTCAGCCTCATCGGCCTGGGCCCGCTCGTTGAGGGGCTGAATACGGTCTGGAAGAACGTCCGTCATAGGAAGGGAAGCAGGCTTCTTTCGGGGATCCAGTACGGAGAAACAGTACAAACCCGTACTTTTTCCCGACCACAAAGCTTCCCTTCCGGACGTCACCGAATCGTTTCGTGTAACGGATGCCTCCTATCCCACCGGTTCCTCGCGGACGGACCCTTGCACGTCGGAGGTCACTACGCTCACTCCGTCCGTCGGAAAGTTCAACTGCTGCTCGGTGGAGGCAACGACAGAGGCGACCATCGTGTCGCCCGTAACATTGTTCGTTGTTCGCAGCATGTCGAGCGGACGGTCCACCCCGAGGATAAGGGCCAGGCCCGCACTCGGCACCCCAATCGACTCTAGGATGGCAACGAGCATCACAATCCCAGCACTCGGCACGGCCGCGGTCCCAATCGAGGCCAGTACGGCGATTAGGATGATGTTGAGCTGCTGCGTGAACGCGAGCCCGATGCCAAGCACCTGCGCGATGAAGACGGCCGAGACGGCCTGGTAGAGGGCAGTCCCATCCATGTTGATCGTGGCTCCGAGGGGCAGGGCGAAGGAGGACACCTCTTCGGACACCCCAAGATTTTTCTCCGAGACCTCCATTGTAACCGGCAGTGTTGCCCCGCTCGACGACGTGGAGAAGGCCACCAGCTGTGCTGGAGAAATGGCGCGAAAGTAATCCAGAATTGGGATCGACGTGAAGAGCGACATGAAAATGGGATAGACCACGAACACCATAATTGCCAGGCCGATCACCACCGTCACACAATACAGGCCCAGCGCCTGCAGGAGGCTCGCGATCCCCATGGGACTCCCAGTTGCAATGGACGTAATGGCGTCGGCGAGGAGCCCAAACACCCCCACCGGCGCCGTAAGCATGATCAGTTCAACGACCTTGACGACGAGCTCGAATAAACTATCAAAGAACGACAGCAACGGCTCGGCGTCTTCGTCCGGGATGAGGAGCAGCCCAATCCCAAGGAGAATGGCGACGAAGACGACCTGGAGCATATTTCCATTGTCCGAGGCCGAATTGAAGAAGTTCGAGGGCACCATGTCTACGAGCGGCTGGAGGGGACCCCGCCCCTCCGCTTTCTCCGCCATCTTCATGCTCTGCTCGATATCGCCCTGGTAGGTCTGCTCCAGTTGCGCGCGTACGTCCTTCGGAACCGCATTCCCGGGCTGCAGGGTGTTGACCAGCGCCAGCCCAATAACCAGTGCGATGGTAGTAGTGAGAACGTAGATCCCGATGGTCTTCCCGCCAATCCGGGAAAGCTGTTCGAGGTCACCGAGCGACGCGACCCCCACAATCAGGGAGGCCAGAACGAGCGGGACGGCGATGAGCTGGAGGAGGTTCAGAAAGATGGTTCCGAACGGCGCGATCCAGTCGCTGGTGAATTGTTGCCACCCAGCAGACGCCGCAACAACCCCGTAGATGAGTCCCAACACGAGGCCGATGATGATTTGCCAGTGGAGCTGCTTGTACCAGGGCATGTGAATCGTAGACTAGGCACAGAACACGCGTTGCGCATCGTAGGGCCGATGCAGCAAACCCAAAGAAAAGGCTCAGGGGACTGGCGAACAACCCCTCATTCTTTTCGTCTTTGGCATTTCTTCCTCGACACTGCCGGACATGCTGCTCTCTCAGGGCTTCCGGGGACCCTTCTCCCGCCGGTGTCTCGAGGGAAGTGGCCGTTCGCCGCAAAGAGCGCACGCCACCGTCCAATCCTTCCGGGACGACTTCGAGCACCCTCATCCTTACGAGCCCTCTTCACCACACTCATCCAGCCTTGCTTCCAGGCTCGTCGCAGCATTAGATCCCTACAGTCAGAGCGATCGCCGCCGCAGCGCCGGCCGTCGTTCCCAGAAGATTGACAACTTCATTGTCGACTCCCCTCCAGCCCCGAGTAGGTGAGGTTCCAGGAACCGGTTGCTCGACGAGGCGGCCCGTCTCTGGATTTCGGTACTGGGCCTGGATGGTGGCTCCGGCGATGCTGTCCACTGCCATGCCGATGAGGCCGGCAGACGCGGCCCCGACCCACAGCTCTGTCGTGCCTGCGGGAGGGCTTCCCACTCCCCACGCGGCCCCCGCCACGCTAGCGGCACCCAGCGCGGCGGCCCCCGTCCCAGCGAGCGAGACGGCTCCGGATGTACCCGGTGGTACCGGCTGCAGCGTCCGTAGCGAGCGTGGACGGTGTGATAGGCGTCCTCCCAATTCAGTAGCCCACGTGTCCGCCGCCGCCGACGCAAGGGCACCGAGAAAACCGGCGTAGCAGATGATCTGCGCTCCGCTGCTTCCCGGCGGAAGCACGACCCAGGTGCCCAGAAGTCCCCACGCAACCCCTCCGTTTGCTACCACCTGACGGAGCGTGCGCGTGGGCGCCCGATCGGTCGTTTCTTCGTCTTCTGTCTCTTCCCCCCCTGGAAGCCAGGAAAGGGCACTCGACAACAGAAAGAAGGCAAATCCCGGCATGGCCCAGGCCCACCCGCCTAGGCCCACAAGCGACGCCGCGAAGAGGCCCGCCCCAACGGCCCCTCGAGCGTCCAGAACACGGCTCCAGCGCGCTGCCCCGCAGACGCCTACACCGACGATGAGCCCCCAGACGAGGGGAGCAGTGGTGATCGACGTTTCGTGGAGCGGCGTGAGAATGAGAACGACCGCGAGCACGACGAAGAGATTATCTTCTCCCCGGCCACAAACCGCCTCGACCGCCGTCGCCACGAAGGCGACCGCAACGGCCGCCGGGACGGTGCGCTCTGGGGACCAGGGTTCCGTCCCGACTAGCACGGATCCGACTAGGAGGGCCGCTGTGCCGAAAAACGTGCTGCTTCCGATCCACGTCGCCCCCGAAACGAGCGTTTGGCGGCCGTAGGACTCACCAATCGATCCAGCCAGTGGATCAGCGACCGCCAGCACCAGAAACGCCGTCTGGAAGATGAAGGCGCGGTCGCCCCCCACCGACCACGTGGCCGCCAGTGCAGGCACCACGGCCAGCGGCATCGCCACGGTGCCCCAACTCTCCGGGCGGGCCTCGTGAATGCCAGCCCACCACTTCCGGGCACGAGCCGCGGCGTTGAGGACGCAAAACAGCCCAGCAAGAATGTACACGGGAAGAGGAGTCGCGAACATCCACGGCGTAGCGGCCACGAAGAGCCCAACGCCCCCGTGGACGAGGCGGCGCGTGGTTCGGACCGGGACCCCCGCGGTCCGAAGCCCCTCTCCGATCCCCACCAGTCCCCCGAGGCCTGCGAGCGCTGCCAGCAGGCCGAGTCCCCCCATCGTGGAAAAAGACAGGTCAAACATGTGCTCTTCGGGCTTCTTTCCGGCGTGCAGCGCACTCGGTCCCAAATACAAAACCGCCCCGGCGCACCGTGAGTGCAGCCGGGGCGGTCCAGAATCCAACTGAAAAGTGCGGTGGTTTAGCTCTCAGAGCCGGACGCCTCGATCTGCTCCACGTCCTCTTCGCTCGGCGCGCCATCGCCGGCGGCGCCGTCGCCCGCAGGGGCTTCGCCATCGCCCCCAATGGCCTCTTGGAGCTCTTCGAGCTCAGACTTCGAGCCCACCACGAGGTCGCGGTACTCGCGCTGTCCGGTTCCGGCCGGAATGGAGTGCCCGACGATCACGTTCTCCTTGAGGCCCTTGAGAGGATCCTTCTTGGCCTCAATGG
Organism: Salinibacter sp.; assembly: GCF_042218895.1. Taxonomy (NCBI): domain Bacteria; kingdom Pseudomonadati; phylum Rhodothermota; class Rhodothermia; order Rhodothermales; family Salinibacteraceae; genus Salinibacter; species Salinibacter sp. The sequence goes on from NZ_JBDGQQ010000035.1 coordinate 12,804, forward strand.
CGGCGTTCGTGAGCACCTTCGTGGTCTCCTGGAACGACGCCGCCGAGATCATCGAGTCGGTGGCCAGCGAGGCCTTTGTGATGCCAAGAAGCACCGGCTCTCCCACAGCGGGCCGGGCCTCGCGCACCTCGATTGTCGGCTTGTCCTCGCGCTTCAACTCGGAGTTGAGCTCGCGCAGCCGACGCCGACTGATGACGTCACCGATCCTGACGTTGGCGTCGCTCGGGTCGATGACGACGAATTTGTCGTAGAGATCGTCGTTCACATCCGTCATCTTCTGACGCTCCACCTTCTCTCCTTCCAGGAAATGGGAGTCGCCCGGGTCCTTGATCTCGACCCGCTTCATCATCTGCCGGATCACGATCTCGAAGTGCTTGTCGTCGATGTCAATGCCCTGCAGGCGGTATACCTCCTGAATTTCGTTCAGCAGGTACTCCTGCACGGCCCGCGGCCCCTTGATGGAGAGGATGTCGTGCGGGGCGATTTGGCCATCCGTGAGGCGGTCGCCTGCCTCCACGTAGTCGCCCTCGTGCACCAGCATGTGCTTGGACAGGGACACCATGTACGACTTCTCCATGTCGCCCTCCCGGCTGGTGATGATGACCTCCTGGTTGCCGCGCTTGCGGTCGCCGAAGCTGACGATGCCGTCGATCTCGGTGACCACGGCCGGGTCATCCGGCGAACGGGCCTCAAAGAGCTCCTCCACGCGGGGCAGTCCCCCAGTAATGTCGCTGGTCTGCGCCGCCTGACGCGGAATCTTAGCGAGGGTCTGGCCCGCCTGAACCGTCTCGCCCTCCTCGACCTGGATGCGTGCCCCGACCGGCATGTTGTATTCGCGCTCGCTGCCGTCGGACATCTCAACAACGAGGGCCGGCGTGAGTGTGCGCTCTCGACTCTCGACGATGACCTTCTCCATATGGCCGGTCTGCTCGTCGGTCTCCTCGCGGTAGGTGGTCCCCTCGATGACATCGTCGAAGCGCACCTCGCCGTCGACCTCCGTGAGAATGAAGCTGTTGTACGGGTCCCAGCTGGCCATCACGTCGCCTTCGTCGACCTCCTGCCCCTCGTCCACCAGGAGCTCGGCCCCGTAGGGCACGACGTAGCTGGTCAGCTCGCGCCCGTCCCCCTCAGAGTCCATGATTCGGACCTCGCCCTGACGACTGAGCACGACCTCCGTCGGCCCATCGGTATCCTCATAGGTGACCGTCTGGAGGTTCTCGAACTCGACGGTGCCGCCGAACTTGGCCTGAATGGTTGACTCGGCGGCCACACGGGTAGCAGTCCCGCCGGTGTGGAAGGTTCGGAGGGTCAGCTGCGTGCCCGGCTCCCCAATCGACTGGGCGGCCACCACCCCGACCGACTCGCCAACCTCGACCATCCGGCCGGTGGCAAGATGGAGGCCGTAGCAGAGCGCGCACACGCCCCGCTCGGCCTCGCAGGTCAGTGCCGATCGGATCTCGACCTCCTCGATCGAGGTCTGAGCAATGCGGTCGGCGATGTCCTCGGTGATGAGCTCGTTCGCCTCTGCGATGAGCTCCTCCGTGCGCGGATCGTAAACGTCGCGTACCGAGACGCGCCCCCTGATCCGCTGGGACAGGGGCGCCACGATCTCTTCGTTGTCCTTCAGCGCCCCGACACTGATGCCTCGAAGCGTTCCGCAGTCGTGCTCCGTGACGGTGACGCTCTGCGACACATCGACGAGGCGGCGCGTGAGGTAGCCGGCGTCGGCGGTCTTGAGCGCCGTGTCGGCCAATCCCTTGCGCGAGCCGTGGGTGCTGATGAAGTATTCCTGCACCGACAGCCCCTCCTTGAAGTTGGACAGGATCGGGTTCTCAAGGATTTCGCCTCCCCCCTCGCCGATGTTCTTCTGCGGCTTGGCCATGAGGCCCCGCATGCCGCCGAGCTGGCGAATCTGCTCCTTCGACCCCCGGGCTCCAGAGTCCGCCATCGTGAAGATGGGGTTGAAGCCCTCCTTGTGCTCCTTCAGGGCGTTGAAGA
>NZ_JBDGQQ010000036.1:0-12900 GCF_042218895.1 Salinibacter sp.
TGCTGAACTGAACCGGCTCGCCCTCGTCGACCGGATTCGGGCTGGCGTTGATCGATGCGATCGAAGCCGGCTGGGTGGCGTTGACCGTTAGGGACTGGCTTGCTTCTCCCGCCTCGTTGCTCGCCGTGAAGGTAACCGTGTAGGTGCCCGGCTCGGCAAAGGTGTGTGACGCAGTCAAGCCGGATCCCGTCGATCCATCGCCAAAGTTCCAGCGGTACTCGACGGGGCGCGTGGCTTCAGCCTGATTGATTCGCGCCGAGTATGTGACCGACTCTCCGGTTTGTACGTCGGTTGGCCCGTTGACCGCCAACACCCTGGGAGCGGTGGGGACGGCATTGAAGTTCAGCTTGAAGCCGACCCCTACGAGTTGAGACAAGGCGTCGTAAGAAGTGCCCGACTCGGTCTCATCCATCGCGTCGTCCGGAAACGTCAGGTTCGTTCGTCCCTCGACGTAGAAGGACGCAAAATCGGAAAGGACGATGTCGAGGCCAACCCCGACGGTAGGGCCGCCGCCGACTTCACTCCCCGTGAAGGCGACGTTCGCTCCTGCGTCAAGGTAGGGAGCTACGCCCCACGTCTTTGCCCCGAACGTGTAGCGCCCCAGGAGCTGGGTCACAAAGCGGTCTGGGTCAGGGGTGCCTGTACGTGGATATCGGCCCGCCTGATATGCGAGTCCGACGCTGAAGAAGGGGGAGGTCTGGTAGCCCACCTCGCCGACGTAAGCAAACGAAACCGGCTCCCCGTCCTCCAGGTCGCCAGCATAATGGGAGAGTCCCCCACCGAGCTTGAGATAACCGGTATCGCCGGCTCTCTTCGTCTGTGCCTGAGCCGGACCCGCCAGGGCAGCAAGGGCGATGATCAGGGAGAGGCAGAGCGACGTGACTGTTCGGGTCATAGCTGAAGTGTTCACTTTTGGATAAAGACGATTGGACCGACCTAGCAAGCAAGTAACGGGCAGTGGACGACCGTCATTCCAGAGAGTTACTCGGAATGGGCAAGGGTGCGCGACATTGCTCATCAGCAAATATTGGCTTTCGTAAATGGAGGTTCCTGCGCAGAGGTACGGAACCAGACAAGCGCAAAAAAAGACTCCATTCAGTCCTCACTTTTCCTACTAGTCGGTTCCCAAAGATGGATGAACTCAGGGCGATGAAAAGGACCAGTGGAAAAGTCCAAAGGTTTTTCTTTCTTAGTAGGACCTTGCCGAACAAGTCGCAACAAAAGATGGGGAACGCATCGGGCAGAAGCCAAGATTTCCCGACGATGGTGCCGGTTCTTCGCTCTATGTTTAAGAATTCATCTGTGAGCCTTTCCTAGATCCCGGATGTTGCTGAACACGTCCCTCTGCTACAGCACAAAGGCGCCCTGATCTCGGAGTTCGTGTCTAGAAAACGAGATGCAGGGAGTGGGACGAAAAGTCCGATCAACGCGTGGAAACCCGCTTGGTAAGATGCCTGCGGTTCTCTCAGCAGGGACTCGGTCACTTCGATCCCAGCGCAGTCTGGAAACTACTCGGTCACTTCGATCCCAGCGCAGTCTGAAGGCATTCGGTCCCGGCACTGTGCCCCCACCGCTGCGACTTTGCGGATCTTGGGCAATGACTCCTCGGCATGCCATCTGATCACACTCCGAATGCCCCTCTTCTTCGGTGTGCCCGGGGCGTTCGCCACAAGGTTCGGTCGAGCGGTCCCATGTGGCTTCGCCCACCGTGTTTCGGCGTCTCGTTCACTCGCAAGGCAGATTCCGAACCCTTTGCGAAAGGCCTCCGTAAAGGAACAGCTATTCTCACGATTTCGACTACGGAGCACGGGAGGTGACGTATGCTCGACGACGTACTTGCTCTCATTCGAGAGAACGATCAGTTCTTCATCACGACCCACCTTGGGCCGGACGGGGATGCCCTCGGCTCGCAGCTTGCTCTCGGTCGCTTCCTGCGGAAGATCGACAAGTCGGTCGCGATTGTCAACAGCGATGAGGTGGGATGCAATTTCGATTGGATGCCCGGCATCGGAGAGATCGAGGTCTTCGACAGCTCGCTGTCCCAGCATGAGGCCCTCGCTGAGGCTGACGTCGCCTTCGTGCTCGACACGAACGACGAAGAGCGGCTCGGGAAAGTGGGCTCCCTCGTTCGGGAGGCCACCGCCACCACGGTGCTCATCGACCACCACCTGAAGCCAGAGGGGTGGTTCGATGTCCCGTTCGTCCGCGACACCGCCGCCGCAACCGGCGAGCTGATCTACGAGATTATTGAGGAGATTGACCCGGACCTTATCGACGAGGAGATCGCCACGACGCTCTACACGGCGATCATGACCGACACCGGATCGTTCCGGTACAGCAGCGTCACGCCGAGGCTACACCGCATCGTGGCGGATGTATTGGAACGGGGGGGAATCGAGCCCGCGCCCATCCACGAAACCATCTACGATCGAAAGTCGATGCCCGGCCTGCGCCTGCTGGGCCGTACGCTCAACCGCATCCGGCTCCGGTACAACGGGCAGCTCGGCTATTCCGTTGTCACGCAGCGCATGGTGGAGGACACCGGCGCGAGTTGGGACGACAAGCAGGGCTTCGTCAACTACGTCCTGTCGATCGAAGGGGTGGAAGTTGCGCTCCTGTTCTCGGAGACCAGTGATGGATCCAAGATCAGCTTCCGATCGGAGGCAGACGTCCGTGTCGACGAGTGGGCGCGTCACTTTGGCGGCGGGGGGCACCGCAACGCCGCCGGGGCGTACGTGAAGCGCCCGACCTTCGAGAAGGTGATCGAGGACGTGGTCGACGCGGCCTCCGATTACATTCACTTCGAATCGCGCCATGCTCCGGATGAGGAACTCTCTCCCGAAGATCAGGCGTACCTCCAGACCCTTCTCGACGGGGCATCCGACTCCGGTTAGCAGGTGGCGTCTCACCACTCGCTCTGTGAACTGCACGAAAACACCGAGGATGTGGGGTTGACGTTGATCGGCATCGGCGATTAACGTAACGGTGTCCCGCAAGCTGGCTCATACCTCCGCGGACGCTGGCTTTCTTCGTCTCGGCCCCTCATTCCCTCGTCGTCGAGAATACGCCCCGCTTGATGACCGTCTCTACGACGACAAATCTGCCGGTCGATCTAGACGTTGGTTTGCTCCTGCTTCCCTTCACGGACTCCCACACCTCCCCTTTCGTAGAGGCCCTGTCGGACACGCTCGGATCCGCTATTGAGCGGACCCTACAGGGCTTCGAGGCCGAAGAGGGACAGGCGCGGGTCCTCTGCCCCGAGCAGACGGTGGCTCCCCGAGTGGCGCTCTTGGGACTCGGCCCCGCGTCGGGGCTCGATACGAGGGCACCCCGGACGGCTGTCGCAGCTGAGGCGGACGTGGCACTTGAGCATGAGGCCGACACAATGGCCTGTCCGACGCCCGCAGGGGAGGACCCTGGAGATAAGCGAACTGCCCAGGCGCTCGCCGAGTTGGAGGTGTCCTCAAATGTCGTGGGCTTGCTTCCGGCCACCGACAATCGCCCAGGCCGACGGGCATGCATGCCCGGTGACGTTGCGCGCATGCACCCCGGGACCACCGTTGAGGTCATGAACCCCAACGCGGAGGGGCGCCTGCTCCCGGCCGATGCTCTTTCCTGCACCGACGAACACGATCCCGAACTCGCCGTGGACCTTGCGGCGCTAACTGGCAGTTGCACTGTTGCCTCAGGGCAGGCCGCTGCTGGGGCGATGGCAACGAAACCGACGCCGCTGCCGAGCGCCTCTACGCCATTCAGCGAGCCGGTGAGCGGACGGGCAAGTGGGTTCATCCGCTGCGTGATGGCCCGCGATTGCACATGACTCCTGCTCGATATTCTTCCCCTCACAGTTTCCTTCAATCCTGACGGTTCACGATATGCGCATTCAACGACCCACCTTCCAACGCCCCGAACCGCCGGCTCCGGATGGAAAGCCGACACGCGTCGCAGTTACCCTTGGCGATCCGAACGGCATCGGCCCCGAGGTCGTGCTGAAGAGCCTGCACGACCCCAGCCTGATGCCTTCCATGACGCCGGTTCTCATCGGCTCGGCGCATGTACTTCGGGTCCATGCGGATGTCCTCGGCTTCTCGGACCTCGACATTCACGTCGTGGACGATGTGCCGGACGACGTCCCACACGGAGACGTGGCCGTGCTTGACGTGGCTGAGGACACCGAGCCACCGGTCATGTTCGGCACCGTTACGGCAGAGGGAGGGCGTCTCGCCATGCGGGCCGTGGAGCGGGCCATTGAAGAGTGCCAGGCCGGGACCGTCGACGCGATGACCACCGCGCCCATCTCGAAGGATGCCATTCAGCAGGCCGGGTACGACGTGCCGGGCCACACCGAGTTTGTTGCTCGAAAGACGGACAGTCCCCGCCCGACGATGATGATGGTCGCTGGGGGACTTCGCGTCGGGCTCGTTACGAGCCACGTCCCCCTGTCTGAGGTGCCGGCGTCCATTACCGAAGAGGCCATCCTTGAGAAACTCCGCGTCATCGATGCCTCTCTCCGTGACGACTTTGCCATCGAGCAGCCCAAGATTGCCGTCTTTGGTCTCAATCCGCATGCTGGAGAGGGGGGCACCTTCGGCCCCGAGGAGGAAGAGGTCATCGTCCCTGCCCTACGAGCGGCTCAGCAGGAGGGCTTTCGGGTGGAAGGGCCCCTCGCGGCGGACGGGTTCTTTGGGACCCAGCTCGATTCTGACTTCGACGCTGCCCTGGCGATGTACCACGATCAGGGACTGGTGCCCTTCAAGGCGCTCGCCTTCGATCACGGGGTGAACTTCACGGCCGGGCTCCCCATCGTGCGTACCTCTCCCGATCACGGGACCGCACACGGCATCGCCGGCAAGGGCATGGCCCTCCCGGGAAGCATGCGCAACGCCCTCGAAGTTGCCGTCGCGGTTGCTCGCCACCGCCGTCAGAAGGCCGAACCCGCAGCGTAGTTCCCCCACGACAGCGTGAGTGCACCCCGCTCGGAGAGCATGGGTGGGGGGCTGCAAGGTCGCATGCCGCAAGAGCTGTCTCCAGCGGGACCACTTCCAGCCCTGAGAAGTGTCCCTCGCTAACCACTGTGACCGTCTTCACCGGGCAACGTCATGCAGGACCACTGATCCCCGACTCTCCGCTTAGGCCGTGATTCAGTTCGAGAACGTCTCCGTCTCCTTTCCCCTTCCGAGCGGAGACCAACACCCGGTCCTAGAAAATGTGTCGTTCCGCATCGACCGCTCTGAGCAAGCCTACCTGGTCGGGCCGACCGGCAGCGGCAAGAGCACGGTCCTGCGCCTGCTGTACATGGACCTATTTCCAGATTCGGGGACTGTCCGGATCGGCGACTACCGGTCGGACCACATCGAGGAAGACGAGATTCCGTACCTGCGCCGCTCAATTGGGGTCGTGTTCCAGGACTTCCAGCTTCTCCCGGACCGAAGCGCCTACGAAAACGTTGCGTTCGCGCTCTACGCCACTGGGAAATCGGAATCTGAGGCCAAGAGCCGTGCCACGCGAGCCCTCGGGCGCGTAGGCCTCAGCCACAAGCGATGGCGCTACCCGCACGAGTTGTCGGGAGGGGAGCAGCAACGCGTCGTCATCGCCCGGGCCATTGCCAATGACCCCTGGGCGCTCCTGGCCGATGAGCCGAGCGGCAACCTCGATCCCGCCGTCGCCGACGAGATCCAGGAACTGCTCATGGATCTGCATCGGGAAGGCATGACGCTTTTCATGGCGACGCATGACTACCGGCTCGTCAAGTCCTTCCCAGCCCAGACCCTTGCCCTCATGAACCAACAGGTCGTTGAGGTTGCCCCAGAAACCCTGTAGCCGGTCCCGCGGGTTCGTCCGCGGGCTGTCCGAGGCACCTTGAATGAGGCCCGTCCCGCAACGGACCGCCCACTGCTCAGTCCGGCACGAGCGGACAGGTGTCCTTCGGAGGAAGGACGGGCGGAGGGTCCCCTCCCGCTCCTTGCTCCCAGCGCACGGACGCCTGCACGATGCCCTCCTCGAACGCTTCCCGGGACTGAACACGATGAGCATATTTGACGAACTTCTTCGCTTCAGCAGCCGGACCTTCGACGCGTTCCAGGACTGGTGGGAGGGACCGCAGGCGCGCCGCATCGTCACGTTTGCGCTTGTTGGCGGATTTTTCGTGGCGCTCCTCCTGATCGAGGCCAGTCGTCAGGGGCTGTTGCCCGCCCCTACCGCCACATCGGTAGGGACAAATCACTTCAGGGCCATTGATGTCGCCTTCACGCTGTTTCTAGTCGTCGAGCTGGTTGGGCTAGTCGTTGGTCTTTCAGGAAGCGTCGCCGACACCGCCGGCAAGCAGTTCGAGGTGTTTTCGCTGATTCTCCTTCGGGAGTCGTTCAAGGAGCTCACGAAGTTTGACGAGGAGCCGATTCAGTGGACGCTCGACGGAGTAGGGCGCGAGGCCGTTCAGCTTGCCGTCGTCGACGCCACGGGGGCCCTGCTCATTTTTTTCGCGATGGGACTCTTCTACCGGCTCCAGCGCCGCGAGCCCGTCATAGGATCGCTGGTGGAGCACCAGCGCTTTGTTGCCTGGAAGAAGCTCATCGCGAACGCACTTCTCCTTGTCCTGGCCGGACTCGGCGTGTATTCGATCGTCGGGCTGGTCGGGATCGAAAACTTCTTCGACGACTTCTCTTTCTTTGACACCTTTTACACGGTCCTGATCTTCAGCGACATCCTCATCGTGCTGGTGTCCCTCCGCTACAGCCTCACGTATCACGTCGTCTTCCGAAACTCTGGTTTTGCCGCGGCAACCGTCCTGATTCGTCTCGCGCTGGCCGGTCCCGACTACGTGAATGCAGTGCTGGGCGTTCTGGCGGCGCTGTTCAACGTGGGCGTAGCGGCCACATTCAACTTCGTTGCCTCCGCCGCGCCGACGGCCGAACCGGAGGCCCCGGACCAGGACGAAGAGACCGATTCTGAGGCCGAGCCGAGGGCGGAGGCGCCGATGTGAGACATGAAAAAGTCGTAAGCATCCTTGTGAAAGCTGGGCGCCCCGTACGACGCAATCGAAAAATGGGCCGATCCTCCGGGTACAGCGTTTGCGCAGATCGATCTGCGCTCCTATATTCCAACGGCGCTTTTCGGAGGGCACAGCTGCGAGAAGGGTGTCAAAACGTGTGGTTTGGATGCCGCGCTTTTTCCTAAACGGGGACGAGAGCGTTCCACTACGCGGCGCCTCATCACTGACTTTATCGGTAGGACTCTCTTTCTATGTTCACGAACATCGTTGACAAGCTCGTCAATCTGGTTTGGTCGCGGGGTATTCCGACGGGGACCGGTGAAATCCCGATTACCGTCATTCTGCTGTTGGGAGCAGGAGTCTACCTTACGTTTCGGCTCGACTTCGTTCAGTTTCGCCACCTGTGGCATGGGTTCGCCGTGACCTCCGGCAAGTATGACGACCCGGACGACACCGGGGACATTCCCCACTTTCAGGCGCTCACAACAGCGCTCTCGGCCACTGTCGGGATCGGAAACATCGCAGGTGTGGCGCTGGCCATTCACTACGGCGGCCCCGGTGCGCTCCTCTGGATGTGGGTCACGGCCCTGCTCGGGATGGTCACGAAGTTTAGCGAAGTGACCCTGGCCCAGTTTTATCGCGACGAGGAGCTGGCCGGGGAGGGCGACACCCTGGGGTGGCTCGGGACGGTGTCCGGCGGCCCGATGTACTACATCTCAAGGGGGCTTGGCTCAAACTGGGTGTGGATGGCCGTTGCCTCGGCGGGACTGCTCGGCATCACGTCGTTCCTGACCGGGAATGCAAACCAGTCAAACACGGTCGTGGACACGATGAGTAGCTTCAGTGCATTCTTTGGGATGGAGGGAGCATCGGTCACGATCCTGGGCGGCAGCGTTCCGGTGTTTGATCTCATCGTGGCGGGACTGGTATCCGGCACGATCGCCGTCGTCATCATCGGGGGCGTGACGCGAATCGGGCGCGTCACAGGGATCGTGGCTCCGTTCATGGCCGCAATTTACGTGCTGGGGGGAATTACCATCCTCGTCCTCAACGCGGGCGACGTCCCCGGGGCTGTCGCAGAGATCTTTCGCAATGCGTTTGTCCCTGCCTCGGGAGTCGCCGGCACCGGTGCGGGGGCGTTCCTCCTCACGATGAACTACGGGGTGCAGCGCGGGCTTTTCTCAAACGAAGCGGGCATGGGGTCGGCCCCAATCGCCCACTCAGCGGCGAAGACCGAGGAGCCCGTCTCGGAAGGGAGCGTGGCCCTGCTGGAACCTTTCATCGACACAATCATCGTCTGCACGATTACGGGCCTTGCCATCGTCGTCACCGGGGTCTGGGACGATCGGGTCCCGACCGAGCTCGTGCTGGATGGAGGGGACGTCTCCTACCGCCTTGAGGATCAGGGAAGCATCTTTTCGCCGGGCGATCCGCCCACAGAGATTCAGATCATCGACGGAGTTCCACGGGTGGAGGAGGGCACGCCCCAGTTTGCCTGGCACGAGGCTGTCGTCGATACCTTCTACACCAGCTGTGCTGGGGACTGTGCGGGGCGGTCAGACCTGCAGGGCCTGTTCACCGGAACGCTCTACCCGCAGAAAGGGGTTGCTGTCTCCGACAACGGAACTCGGTACCAGAGCCTCTACGGTCCGGCCGTCGAGAATGGAGCGCCGCTCACCCAGCTTGCCTTTAAGCGAGGCCTCTCGCCGCTCGGTGACTGGGGAGGGCTCATCGTCGTCTTCAGCGTCATTCTCTTCGCCATCTCCACGTCGATCTCCTGGAGCTACTACGGAGACCGATGCTCGATCTATCTCTTCGGGGAGAAGGCCGTCCTCCCGTATAAGGTGATCTTTGTCGCAATCAACTTTATCGGTGGCATTGCGCCACTGGCAACCGTGTGGGCCATCGGCGACATCGCACTTGGCCTCGTGATTATCCCAAACCTTGTCGGTGTGCTGCTGCTTTCCGGCAAGCTCGAAGAGATCGCCGACAGCTACTTTGAGCGCAAGCCGTGGCTTGAGGCTGCCGGGAGGTCCGGCGGCGCAGAAGAGGGTTCGCAGTAGGCGCAACCACAAAAATCCCGGAGACAGCAGGGCCCCTCGCCCCCTCCCGATTGCACAGTCCCCCGTCCCCATGGAATCCCTCACCGTTGTCGACCACCCGCTTCTGAAGCGTGACCTGACCATTCTGCGTCGGCAGGAGACACCGCACGGTCAGTTTCGGAAGACCGTCTCCGACGCCGCGGCCATCCTGGCCTACGAGGCGATGCGTGGCATTGAGCTGGAAGAAGTCGGCATCGAGACGCCGATGGAATCCACGACGGGCTACGAAATCGCCGAAGACGTCATGGTTGTGCCCATCATGCGGGCCGGCCTCGGCATGGTGGACGGCTTTGTGCGGTATGTGCCGGAGGCACGGGTGGGGCACCTCGGCATGCAGCGCGATGAGGAGACGAACCGCCCAGTGGACTACTACAGCAACGTTCCGGAGGGAATCGAGACGGCCCACGTGTTCGTGGTGGACCCGATGCTGGCGACCGGGGGAAGTGCGACGTCGGCCATCCACCACCTGAAGGAAGAGGGAGGGCAGCACTTTACGTTTGCCTGCCTCGTGGCGGCTCCAGAAGGGGTAAAGACGCTTCGTGAGGAGCATCCTGACGTCCACGCTGTCACTGCGGTCCTCGACCGTGAGCTCGACGAGAATGCCTTTATTCGGCCCGGTCTGGGGGATGCGGGCGACCGGATCTTCGGCACCAGAGACTGATGACGTCCTCAAATCGATGGCTCACTTCCGCACCGCTCTGCGCATTGCAATCCTCGTCGCGACTTCCCTGTGCGTCGTTCAGGGGGCAGCCGCGCAGGACGGAATCGACGTGCCCGATCCGGTCCTTACAGGGATTGAGTTTTCGGTCACCGTGCCGGGGGATTCGTCACTGGGCGCACCCGGCACACCGGCCGTTCGGGTCGGCGGACGAACTGTGCCGCTCGAATACAGTGCGGACGCGCAAGAATGGACGAGCGAGGAGGTGACCACTTCCTCCAGCGGGACTGTCTCCGTAGACGTGGTGAGAAACGGGCAGGTGCTCCGGTCCACGAGCACCCGGTCGATTCCCGGCTGGCTGTCCCTCTTGCCGCCGCTCCTGGCCATTGGGATGGCCCTCGTGTACCGGAAGGTGGTGCCGGCGTTGTTTTTCGGCGTATGGGTCGGGGCCGTCATTGCCATCAGCTTCACGCCCTGGGCCCTGTTCAAGGGATTGCTTGACGCGTTTGAGGTCTACGTGCTCGAGGCGATGGCCAACCCCGATCATGTGGCCATCATACTTTTTTCGCTCATGATTGGGGGAATGGTTGGCATCATTTCCAAGAATGGAGGGACCCTAGGCATCGTCGAGCGTCTCACCGGCCTTGCAGATGACTCCCGGCGCGGACAGATGGTGACTGGGGTTCTGGGGATTGGCATCTTTTTCGACGACTACGCCAACACGCTCATCGTGGGCAACACGATGCGGCCCGTGACCGATCGCCTCCGCATCTCCCGGGAGAAGTTGGCCTACATCGTCGACTCCACGGCCGCCCCCATTTCGACGGTCGCTCTCGTGACGACCTGGATCGGGTATCAGGTGGGACTGCTGGGAACGGCAATCGAGAACATCGAGGGGTTCTCGCAGGGAGCGTATTCTGTATTTCTCAATTCCCTTCCGTACAACTTTTATCCGTTTCTTGCCCTGTTCTTTGTTTTCCTCGTGGCGTACTCGGGCCTCGACTTTGGGCCGATGCTCAAGGCCGAGGAGCGGGCCCGGAACACGGGCAAGGTGCTGGGGGACGACGCCAGCGTAGATGAGGCGGCCGAGGGGGAGGAGCTTGAGCCGCCGGAGGGGACGCCGTATCGCGCCGTCAATGCGGTAATTCCCATCGTTGTGCTAGTGGGCGGTGTGCTGGTAGGACTTTACGCGACGGGCGTTCAGGTCGTTGGGGCGGACGCCTCGCTGTTTACCATTATCGACGAGGCCAATTCGTACACGGCCCTCATGTGGGGATCACTGCTTGGGGTTGTGGTCGCCGCTGCGCTCTCCCTCGGGCAGGGCATTTTGGACCTGGAGCAGACCGTGGAGGCGTGGTACGAAGGCCTGAAGTCGATGCTGTTCGCGATGATTATCCTCGTGCTGGCGTGGTCGCTCTCGAACATTACCGACGTGCTGCATACGGCGGACTACCTCGTCTCCGTTCTCGGAGAATGGCTGCCCCCCGGCGTCGTGCCCGCCATTATCTTCGTTCTCGCCGCCGCGACGGCGTTCGCCACGGGGTCAAGCTGGGGGACGATGGGCATTCTCATGCCGCTCGTGATTCCGCTGGTCTGGGCGGTGCTCGCCAAAAACGGGATGGATGCCCCCGCCCACTACCACATTCTCTACTCGTCCGTCTCCTGCGTGCTCGCCGGGTCGGTCTGGGGCGATCACTGCTCCCCGATCTCCGACACCACCATCCTTTCGTCGATGGCCAGCGGGTGCGATCACATCGAGCACGTGCGGACGCAGTTGCCGTACGCACTCACCGTCGGGACCGTCGCCATCCTGTTCGGGACGCTGCCCGCAGGCTTCGGAATGCACTGGTCGATTGGGCTTGCCGTGGGGGCGACTCTGCTCGGGGGGATTCTGTGGATCGTCGGTACCCCCGTCGAGACGGCGTCCCCCTCCCTCGAAAAGACCGGGGCCGCGGTGGAAATGTAGGGGCCCTGGAAGACTGGTCCGGTTGGGCTGCTGATGCTCTCGCTTCGCCATTGCTTCGAGCACAAATCCCTCTGACCCACGATGCTTCTCGACGCCGACGACCGTCCCTGGGGCCGCTGGGAGGAATACCTCAACGAGCCCGGCTACCGGGTAAAACGGATCATCGTGAATCCCGGCGAGCGCCTCTCGCTGCAGAAGCACGAGCACCGCAAGGAGCACTGGGTCGTCGTGCGGGGTGAAGGCGTCTTCACGCGCAACGACGAGGAAATTGACGTCTCGGAGGGCGACACCTGCTTCATCGACGTGGGGGACGTACACCGCATCGAGAACGACGGCGACGAGCCGCTCGTCTTTATCGAGACGCAAATGGGTCTCTGTGTGGAGGAGGACGTGATCCGGCTTGAGGACGACTACGGGCGTGAGTGAGCCGTTGGGAGCGCACGGAGGTTCAGATCCGGCGCCGGCCGCCGATGTATCGGCCTCGGAACGACCGAAGGAGCGTCGCTCGGCACTATCGATGGGGCGGTGCGTTTATCCATCTGCCTGAATAGATGTCCTATGCACCACCGACTCGTTCTATGGTCCTTCCGATTTACGTCTACGGGCACGACGCCCTGCGCCAGGAAACGGAGCCTGTAGAGAAGAACACCGAGGGTCTCCAGACGCTCGTCGACAACATGATCGAGACGATGCACGAAGCCGCCGGCATTGGGCTGGCGGCGCCACAGGTGGGGCACAGCGAGCGCCTGTTCGTGATCGACCTGACCCCGATGGCCGACGAGACGGCGGCGGAGGACGAGCCGCTGCCCCCCCAGCCAATGGTGTTCATCAACCCTGAGATCGTCGAGGAGGGGGCGTCGACGGTCGACCTCGAAGAAGGCTGTCTCTCCATTCCTGAAGTCCGTGAAGTAGTGACCCGACCGGAGCGGGTGCGAGTGCGCTACCGCGATCGGAACTTCGAGGAGCAGGAACTCGAAATCGGTGGTATTCTGGCCCGGGTCGTGCAGCACGAGCACGACCACCTGAACGGAGTCCTGTTCACCGACTACCTCAGCAGCTTCCGGAAGCGTCTGTTGCGGCGCCGACTCCGGCAGATCGCTGAGGGAGACATCGAGGCCGACTATCCACTCATCACGCAGGGTGACGAGACCGTTCCGGCCCGGTAGCGGGCCCCGTGCGGTTCCTG
>NZ_JBDGQQ010000037.1:0-37218 GCF_042218895.1 Salinibacter sp.
GCGCCCGATTCCGACCAGCGCGAAATGAAGTCGTCGACCGTCATGACGACGGGGAAATGATGCAAACGCTGAGAGAAGGGTCATCGGAAAATGATCTTGGCTGAACTTAACGCCTGTGGTCGAAAAGAACGAACCGGGCACGGGGCTCGACTCTCGAGCATGATCCGTCCGCGAGGCTCGGTCCGGCAAAGAACACTGCTCCGGTTCGGCGCTCGCCCGCTCCCTCTTCACAGTACGGTCTCGAACCCGTCCCGGACGGCACAAGCACCTCCATCGCTCGGTAAGGACTTTTCTCCGACCGCTGCTGTATTGTCGGGAGCTCCGATACGCCGCCGTCTTCCGCCCCGTCCCGCCGCCATGACCCTCGACGCCCTCTCCACCCCCGCCCTCCTCATCGAGCAGTCGCGCCTGCGGGAGAATCTCGCGGCCATGCAGGAATTGGCCAACGCAAACGACGTGACGCTCCGGCCCCACGCCAAAACCCACAAGTCCGTGGCGGTGGCCCGGCGGCAGCACCAGCGCGGCGCCGAGGGGCTCACCGTCGCCACCGTGGCGGAGGCCGAGACGTTCGTGGACGCCGGATTCGAGGACGTACGCGTGGCCTACCCCGTCACCGGCCGCGACAAGCACGAGCGACTGCAGGCCCTCCGGGCCGCGGCGACGATCTCGTTCACCGTCGACACCCCGGCGGGCGCCGAGCAAGCCTCGGCCGTCTACGCCGAGGCGGACGATCCGGTCGACGTGCTGATGGAGGTGGACGTGGGGCACGGGCGCTGCGGCGTGCACTGGGCGGACGACGAGGGTGCAGTGACGCTCGCTCAGCACATCGCGTCGCTCCCCGGCCTCCGCCTCACGGGAATCCTCACCCACGCCGGGCAGGCCTACGACGGCCCGTCCGACGGCGAAACGGAAACCGACGCCCTCCGCCGCGTGGCGCGGCACGAGCGCGACCGCATGCTCTCCGTTGCGTCCACCCTGGTCGAGGCGGAGGACGTAGGAGTGACGCCGGGAACCTTCGAAATCAGCGTCGGCTCGACGCCGTCGATGGCCGCGTTCGAAAACGCCGAGCGCAACGGCCTTCGCATCACCGAGATTCGCCCCGGCAACTACGTGATGCACGACGCGATGCAGGTGGCCCTCGGCGCGGCCTCCCTCGACGACTGCGCGCTCACGGTCCTCACCACGGTTGTCAGCATACAGCGCAAGCCCGGCGGCCCCCGGCGCGCGTTCGTGGATGCAGGCAAGAAGGTCTTCACCACCGATACCGGCTATGGCACGGACGGGCACGGGATCGCGCTGGCGGACGCTGCGGGAATGCAGCCCCACTCAGGAGTCCGTGTCGATCATCTGTCCGAGGAGCATGGCTGGCTGGGGGTCGGCGAGGGGGCCGACCTTGAGGTCGGCGATCGGCTCCGGATCGTGCCCAATCACGCCTGTGTGACCGTTCAGACGCAGGACAAGATGCACCTCGTGGACGGCTCGGAGGTCCAGGAAACGCTCGCCCTCGACGCACGAGGCCGCCGTTGATCCGCTGCTGTGTCCCCCGAGGCGCCTCGCCTCTTCATCGTTCTGCCGCCCGCTACGGGCCGACCTTACGGGTACGGGATCGCCCAACGGCGCCGTTGGGATCGGCTGACGGCCACATGGTCCCGTGGGAGGATCATCCGTCCCCTAGCCCGGGCCACGACGAACAGCCTCACCCCGCCAGGCCCCTCCGCGGACGCATCAACCCAGGAGACGCACATCGCGACGCGGTGCTTCGAGAGAGGGCAAAAGCCCTGGAGAAGATCCGGAGCGAACCTGCGCCCTGTGACGGCTCGGATGATTTTTTCCTTCACACACATTTTTCCTAAAAGGGGCTCTTAGGCGGGTATTCGTTGCTTCCTCGGAGGGATTCCCCATTCGGAAGCGGTTCCAAACGCAAAATGGAAGCGGTCCCAAAGCTTAATCCTTCCTTGATAGACAGGGGCGAGCGAGATTATAATGAGTGTGCGTCCGCGGCACAGACTAGCCGTCCGCCTCGAAAGAATTGTCGACAGTGGTCTTCGGCGGAGGTTGCTAACCATGCTTCGCCCGGCGCGTGTCGTCCACCATTACTCACCGCAGGTACCGCCATGCTGACTCGTTACAATCTCCAGTGGTCTCGCTCCTTTTTTTTACGGATTGGTGTCCTCGTAGCTTCGGTCCTCCTGTTTACCGGAATACAGGCGGTAAGCGCACAGCAGCTTACGGTGGAGGGCACCGTGCTGGACGCCGAATCCGGCACTCCCCTTCCGGGCGTGAACGTGCTCGTAGTGGGGACCCAGCGCGGAACGGCAACCAGTGCCGACGGAACTTTTGAGATACAGGTGCCCAGCGAGGATGATTCTCTTCGATTCTCGTACGTGGGGTACCAGTCGAAGACTGTTCCCCTTGAGGGACGGTCGGAGCTGACGGTCGAGCTCCAGGCCGGCACGGAGCAGCTTGAGAACGTCGTCGTGACGGCGCTCGGCATTGAGCGAAAGCGGAAATCGCTCGGGTACGCCGTGAGCAAAGTGTCGGGCGAGGACGTAGCGGAGGTGTCCGCCCCGAGCCTCGCGGATGCCCTGTCCGGGAAGGCCGCGGGCGTCGACATCAGCAACACAGCGACCGGGCCTGCCGGGGCGAGCAACGTCACGATTCGGGGAATTTCGAGCCTCACCGGCGATAACCAGCCGCTCTATGTTGTTGATGGGGTTCCCCTCAACAACTCCAACCTCGTGAGCGCCAGCAAGTGGGGCGGTTCCGACATGGGAGATGCCCTTACCTCAATCAACCCGCAGGACATCAAGAGTATCAGCGTGCTGAAGGGAGCTGCTGCCGCGGCCCTCTACGGGCAGCGCGCGACGGACGGAGTGGTTCGGATCACGACGAAGTCCGGCGGGGGGGCGGCGCAGCAGGATCTCGGAATCGAGTTCACCAGCAAGCTTGAGATGAACCGGTCGCTGAATTACTTCGACGACATCCAGAACCAGTACGGCCACGGGTTTATAGAGAAAGTGGAAGGAAAGCAGGTCTGGCGAGGTCAGGTCCCGTCGGACCAGGCCGGGGCTCAGAGCATCGGGCTCTCTTCGTGGGGCCCCAAGATGAGCGAGGTCGACCAGGCGGTTCAGTACGATGGAGAAATGCGGCCCTACGCCCCCGTTGGAGACAACAAGAGGGACTTCTACCGGACTGGACTGAGCTCAAGCAACTCGATTGCGCTAAACGGCGGGTCGGAATCAACCACGTTCCGGCTCTCGATGTCGCACCGGCGCGACCAAGCCATTGTCCCGAACTCCGGATTTAACCGAACGACGTTTCTGGGGCGTGCCTCCTCCGACTTTGGGCTCAAGGCCCTGAATACGGACGTAAAGTTCAGCTACGTGCGCGAGAACGCGAGCAATCGCCCCCGCGTCTCGGATTCGCCGGGCAACCCCAACTACGCAGTCGCCCTTCTCCCTCCCAGCGTGGACGTCAACACGTTGAAGCCGGGCTGGGTAGAGGGCAATAAATTCGAGGAATTCGCGTTCTCGTCGTCTCCGTTCCAGACCAATCCGTACTGGGCCGTTCGGAAGTTCTCGGCGGACGACACGGATGATCGGATTCGGGGATTCGTCAACACACAGTACAACTTCACAAGCGCAATTTCGGCGGAGGCCCGGTTCGAGATGTCACAGTTCTGGACCCGTCGAACCCAAGTAGAGCCGTTCGGCACGGCCTACGATCCCGGCGGAGAGATCGACGAGGACGAGTGGAACACCGTCGAGTACAATGCGAGCGTTCGACTGAACGCCACTTACGATCTTACTCCATCGTTCAACTTTTCCGGTCGGATTGGAGGAAGTATGCGACACGAGGAGACCGAGTTCATCGGAGCATTTGGGGACAACTTTAACATCCCAGGGCTTCGGACGCTCAGCAACACGCAGAACCAAACCCCGTCCTACAACCTCTCGAAAGAGGAGGTGTGGTCGGTCTACGGAACGGCCGACGTGTCGTACAACAACTATCTGTTCTTGACCTTCAGTGGCCGTACCGATGTCTCTTCCACACTGCCTGTCAACAACAACGGGTTCTTCTATCCGTCGGTGCAGGGAAGCTTTGTGTTCTCCGACGCGCTCGATGTGCCGGAGTGGATATCGTACGGAAAAATCCGAGGCTCCTGGGGACGTGTGGGCGGCGATACGAGTCCGTACCAGCTTCGGCTCAAGTACGGCCTTCGGGGCGGAGGGCACGTGAATCCGGGTCAGGGAAAGGTGCCCATCGGCTACATCGCGTCGGGAAGCGTGCCGAACGCAGAGCTCGAGCCCTCCTTCAAGGAGACCATCGAGGCCGGCCTTGAGATTGGCGTCTTCAACGACCGACTCGGGCTCGATTTGACCCTGTATCAGGAAACCAACAGGAACGACATCGTCCCGACCACGATCTCCTCGACCTCCGGATACGGAAGTCGCGTCCTCAACGTCGGGAAAACGCGCAACCAGGGCATCGAGCTTGCCCTCCGGAGCACTCCCATTCAGACGGAGTCCCTCGAGTGGAATCTCGTCCTCAACGCGTCGAAGAACAGCAACGAGGTCGTTAAGCTCACGGAGGATCTTGACCGGCTAAACTTCCGGCAGCCCCGCACCCGAAACGCCCGCGTCGTGGCTGAGGAGGGAGAGCCCTACGGCGCGATCAAAGCCTTCAAGTTCAAGCGAGACGATCAGGGACGGCTCATCCTAGATAGCGATGGGCTCCCGCAGGCCCGAGACACACTCACTACGGCCGGGTACTTCCCGCCGGACTGGCGAGGGGGCATTACCAATACCCTCAACTACAAAGGCTTCACGTTCCGGGCACTGCTGGACGTTCAGATCGGAGGCGACATCTTCTCCGGAACAAATTCCATCTTGACGTCCAACGGGCTCCACGAACAAACCCTCCGCGGGCGCGAGCAGGGATATGTCGAGGTGAAAGGCGTCGACAGCGAGGGCAACCCAGTGACGAGCAAGGTCGCTCCGGACACCTACTGGGGACGCATCGCCTCCGACGTGTCGGATCAGTTCGTCTACGACGCCAGCTACGTGAAGCTTCGCGAACTGCGGCTGGGCTACCGGTTTTCCTCGCTGCTCGAGGGCCTTCCCGTCCAGGCAGCAAACGTTGCCCTGACCGGCCGCAACCTCTGGATTCTCCACAAGAACGTTCCCAATGTGGACCCCGAATCCACGTACAACCGGAGCACTCAATTCCAGGGCCTTGAGTACTTTGGCGTGCCGCAGTCCCGCAGCTACGGACTGAGCCTCACCCTTCGGTTCTAGCCGAGACGTCCCCATCCCCTGGCAGGAAGCGATGGGCGGGCACCAACAAACTGATTCGCACCTGAATACGGATCCACGCTATGAAATTTTCTGCGCTCACACGGCACATACTGGTCTTCGGCGTTCTTTTGGTTGGCCTTACAGCCTGCGACTCGCTGGATTCTCGTCTGCAAGACATAAACACCGATCCGACGAAGGAGACGAGCCTCAAGCCCGGGTTTCAGCTCACCAACGTCCAACTCCTGACATCTGGGGGACGGTACGAGACGTGGCGCAACAACCTGATTTACAATTCGACGATGGTCCAGCATTTCGCGAGCCTTACAAGCTACTGGGCCGGCGACAAGTATTTCTACATCAGCTCGTACTCCGCGGCCGTGTGGGACCGGTGGTACGACAGCGCGGTGAAAGAGGCCGTAGACCTTGAGCGCCGGACAAGAGGCAAGAAGGAGATGGTCAACAAGAATGCCGTCGCGAAGATCATGAAAGTGTTCATCTTCCACCGCCTCACAGATCTGTACGGCGACATTCCGTATTCGGAGGCCGGGCTGGCCTTCTACGAAGGGATCAGCAAGCCGAAGTACGACAAGCAAAAGAACATCTACGACAGCATGTTGAAGGAGCTGGAGACGGCTGTCGGCCAGTTCGATCAGTCCAAGCCGATGTATGGCAATGGCGACATCATGTTTGACGGCAGCATCGCGAAGTGGAAGAAGTTTGGCAACTCTCTGATGCTCCGGCTGGCCCTTCGGATGGTGAAGGTCAACAATAGCAAGGCCCAGAAGTGGGCTCAGAAGGCGATCAACGGCGATGGGGGACTGATGGAGAGCAACGACGACATCGCCTACATTCCGCACCAGAGCGGCCCCAGTGGCATCAACAAAAATGGGAATGGCGAGGTCTTCGCGTTTATCGGCCCGGCGCCGCCCTACATGAGCGACACGTTCGTGAGCTGGATGAAGTCGAAAGACGACCCTCGGCTTCGGGTGTACGGAGAGGACGACGGTGATCCGGCCAAGGGGCTGCCCAACGGCTTCGATGCTGGCTCAGGCAGTTCCGGAATTCAGAGCCACTCGAGCTGGGTGTCGTGCGAAGGCGACAATCCCCCAGATCCATGCGGGACTGACGTCTACATGAAGCCGAACAAGGTGCTGCTGGGCGTGGACGATCCCATGTTCTTCCAGACCTACGCGGAGGTCGAGCTCATGCGCGCCGAGGCCAAGGTGCGCTGGGGCATTGGATCTGGCTCCGCCGAAAGCCACTACCGGAAGGGCGTTCGGGCTGCCCTGAACTACCTTTCCATGTACGGAGAAGCGGCGGCGATTTCGCAGGACAAGGTCGACACGTACGTGAGCAACGTGCCGTGGGCTTCCAACACACAGGACCAAATCCGGCAGATTAACGAGCAGTACTGGGCGGCAACGCTCATGAATGAGTACGAGGCCTACGCCAATTGGCGCCGCACCGGTTATCCGGAGCTGACCCCCACCGACTACCCGGGCAATCGGACGGACGGTCGCATTCCGCGCCGGATGATTTATCCGAACAGTGAGGCCTCGGTGAACAAGGCGAACTACAACGAGGCTGTGAGTCGCTACGAGAACGGGGACTCCTTCATGAGTCGAATGTGGTGGGACGTGAAGAAGTAACCATCCGCCGTACGTCGCGTACAGGGGGCGGGTCATGTTCCGGCATGACCCGCCTTCTTTTGTTTTGAACCGATCTCTGAGCAATGCGCTGGTTCTGGGCCGCCTGCCTCCTTGCCGGGGCTGTCTTCCTGAGTGGATCTGGGTCAGATCCGGGTTCGCCCCCGTCGCTGTTCACTCGTCTCTCCCCAAGCTCGACAGGAATTACGTTTTCCAATGACCTTGACGAGGGGCCCGGTCGCAACGTGCTGACCTACGAGTACTTCTACAACGGCGGAGGCGTCGCCGCAGGAGACCTCAACGGTGATGATCGGCCGGATCTCTACTTCACCGCCAACCAAGCCGCCAATGCGCTCTATCTGAATGAGGGGGCCTTCCAGTTCCGAGAGGTCACGCGGGAGTCGGGCGTGACCGACCCGGACGGATGGACAACTGGCGTTACGATGGCCGACGTGAACGGCGATGGTCGGCTCGACATCTACGTCTGCAAGTCCGGGTGGCAGGCCCCCGAAAAGCGCCGCAACAAGTTGTACATCCACCAGGGAACAGGAGAGGACGGAATCCCAGAGTTCAAGGAGCAAGCCGCGGCCTACGGGGTGGCCGACCCTTCCCGGTCTACCCACGCGACCTTTTTCGATTATGACGGGGATGGGGACCTGGATCTGTATCTGCTGAACCACGCGGTCGGCCGTACGCGGTTCGATGCCAGCCAAAAGACCCGTCGCCAACGGCGCAGCGGGCCGGCCGGAGATAAGCTTTACCGCAACGACGAGGGAACCTTTGTGGAGGTGACTGAGCAGGCCGGTATTATCGGCAGCACCTCCGGATACGGATTGAGTGCCACCGTCAGCGACATCAACCGCGACGGCTGGCCAGATCTCTACGTCGCCAACGATTATGTGGGGGACGATCGTCTCTACATCAACCAGGGCGACGGCACCTTCGACGAAAAAATCCGCTCCTGGTTGGACCACACGTCCTATGCGTCGATGGGCAGCGACATTGCCGACTACACGAACGACGGCCGCCCCGACCTCTTTGTCCTCGACATGCTAGCCGAGGGACAGCGCCGCCAGAAGCTCCTATCCGGCCCGAAGGACTTCGAATTCTATCGCAGCATGTGGTCGCGCGACTACTATTACCAGTACCAGCGCAACACGCTGCACCGAAACAACGGCAATGGGAGCTTCAGCGAAATTGGACAGCTCGCCGGCGTCTCAAACACCGACTGGAGCTGGGCGGCCCTCTTCTCCGATTTCAACCTCGACGGGCGCAAGGACCTCTACGTCACAAACGGATACCGGCGGGACTACACGAACCTCGATTTCTTGAACTCGGTTCTCTACTCGAATCTCAGTTACCTCAAATACCTCAACGCGGAAAATCCCGAGGACGTCGACGTGGACCTGTACGGAATGGTCCAGAAGATCCCATCCACGCCCATCCCCAACTATGCCTTTCGCAACGAGGGGAACTTGACGTTCGAGGACGTGAGTGGGAAATGGGGACTTGCTCAGAAGGGATTCTCGACGGGCGCCGCCTACGCGGACCTCAACAACGATGGCGGGCCAGACTTGGTGGTCAACAACGTCGATCAGAAGGCATTCATCTACCGCAACAACGCCCCCGAGCAGACCGACCACAACTACTTGAGCGTCGACCTAGAGGGCACCGGCGACAACCAGTTTGGGATCGGGGCCAAGGTCAAGCTCACCACGCCGTCGGGACAGGTTCTCTACCAGGAGCTGATGCCGGCCCGAGGCTTTCAGTCCTCGGTCGAGCCGGAGCTTCACTTCGGTCTCGGTACGGCCGACACCGTGTCGCTCACGGTCATCTGGCCGGACCAAGCCCGGGAGACCCGTCCTGCCGTAGGGGCCAACCAGACGGTGACGCTCCGTCGCAATGAGGCCCAACCCACGGAGCCCGCCCCCAACCCGTCCCCAGATCCCCCCCTGACGGCAGTCTCCACTGAACGCGGGCTGTCGTTCGACCACCGCGAGAATGCCCTTAACGACTTCAAGGAGCAGCCCTTGCTCCCCCACATGCTATCGCGGGAGGGGCCGGCGCTGGCCCGCGGCGACGTGAATGGAGACGGGCGCACAGACCTCTTCGTCGGTGGGGCCCGTGGGCAAAGCGCCGCTCTCTTTCTGCAGCGGCCCGACGGATCGTTTGAGGCGAGCACGCCCTCCGTTTTTTCCGATCACCGCCGTCACGAGGACGTCGACGCCGCGTTTTTCGACGCGGACGGGGATGGAGACCTGGACCTCTACGTCGTAAGCGGCGGCAAGGCGGCCCGAGAAGCCTCCGGCTACCAGGATCGCCTGTACCGAAACGACGGGGCCGGGCAGTTTACACACGCCCCCGACGCGCTGCCGACGATCGAAAGCAGTGGAGGAACGGTGGCGGCCCACGACTACAACGGGGACGGGAAGACCGACCTTTTTGTCGGTGGCCGGGTGTGGCCGGGCGAGTATCCGCTGCCTCCACGCAGTTACCTGCTCAAAAACACCGGCGGGCAGTTTACGGACGTGACCGCCGAGGTCGCGCCGCTCCTCTTCAAGCCCGGCATGGTGACCGACGCCCTCTGGCACGACCTCAATAACGATGGACGGACCGAACTCATACTCGCTGGAGAATGGATGTCGATCCGGGTCTTCCACCTGAACGATGTTGGGCTCTTCGAAGACCTTTCCTCGGAGCTGGGATTTGAGGATACGAATGGATGGTGGCAGAGCCTCGCGGTGGCGGATCTCAACGGCGACGGGCAGGCCGAGCTCGTGGCCGGGAACCGGGGGCTCAACGCCCAGGTGCAGGCCCGCCCCGACGCACCGGCCGCCATCTACGCGTCCGATTTTGCCCGGGACAGCGGCGTGGATCCCATCATGACCCACCACCTCGGCGGCAAAGAGTATCCGGTGTACTGGCACGACACGCTCGTCGAGGCAATCCCCCCGTTCAAGCCGCGGTTCGACTCCTACGAGGACTACGCGACGTCGACGATCAGCGAAATCCTGACGGCAGAGGAGCAGAGTGAGGCCACGCACCTGACGGCCTCGGTTTTCGAGACGAGCATTTTCGTCAGCCAGTCCGACGGGACCTTTCAACGGCGCGCCCTGCCGATCGAGGCGCAGTTTGCCCCCATCCACGGACTCGTGGCTCGGGACGTGAACGGGGACGATCTCCCCGACCTACTTCTGGCCGGCAACGACTTCACGGTGCGGCCTCAGTGGGGCCGGGCCGACGCCGAGAAAGGCACAGTTCTTCTGAACCAGGGAAATTCCACGTTCACCGTGCTCCGTAGCCGGAAGAGCGGCTTTCACGCGCCGAAGGACGTACGTAGCATGACGCTGATCGAGGAGGGGCCGGCGGCACCGATGGTGGTGGTTGGCAACAACGACGCCTCCCTCTCGGCGTTCTCCCTATCTGCACAGCCCCGGCGGCAGTAGTGGGCGCACCGTTTCTTCCGACTCCTAATTCTCCCCCGACGAATGAAACGTTCCGCCGCCGTCCTGCTTGTTTGCTATCTCGCGGGCCTGGGCTTAGCGTCGCTGGAGGCGCAGGCCCAGCCGGCCCCGTTCCCCTCAGCCGATGATCTCGCCATTCGATGGGAGGTGGAAACGAATCTCATCGACGACGGAGCCCGATTCCGATCGGTACTCACGCTCGTCAATCGGGGCAACGTGCCGCTGAAGGATAACGGATGGACGCTCTACTTCAACTTCCTCCGGGAAATCGATACGACGACCGTGGGCGCTCCGGTGGACGTCACGCGGATTAACGGCGACTTCTACACGCTGGAACCAGGGAATGCCTTCTCCTCCATCCCGCCCGGTGGAGAACTCCAAATTCCGTTTGAGGCCCCGGGGTCGGCCATCAAGCACATCGACGCCCCGGCCGGCTTCTACGTCGTCTTCACCGACGGGCAGGGCGATCCCAAGCCGCCGGCCCCCGTGACGGACGTGACCATCGAGCCCTTCACGCGGCCCGAGCAGACAAAGCGCGGCCCAAACGACGTGCTCCCCGTGCCAACGCCCGCGTCTCGGTACCAGGATAATCAGTCCCTGTCGGTGCGTCCGGCCGACTCGGTCGGACGCATCGTGCCGACGCCGGTGTCAACGGAACGTCGATCGGGAACCTTCACCCTTTCCGCCAACGCGACCATTCATTACGAGGAGGGCCTAGCGTCGGAGGCGCGGCAGCTTGCGGCCGGGCTTGCGCCGGTGCTCGGACGCCGCCCCAGGACGACGATGGAAACGACCGATGCGGCCATCACGCTCCGCCGGGACGACGTGACGCCCCCAATGGCCGACTCGGCCCAGGCCGAAGCCTACCAGCTTAGCGTCGACCCGGAAGCGGGCATCGAGATCGTTGGGACCACCGACGCTGGGGTGTTCTACGGCGTGCAGAGCCTGGAGGCCTGGCTCCCCGTCGATGCGTACAGGGCCCCCTCGCCGCCCGTGGCCGTGCCCGCCGCCCGGATCATCGATGCCCCTCGCTTCGACTACCGAGGGCTCCACCTCGACGTGGCCCGCAACTTTCAGTCGGTCGAGGCGGTGAAGCGGTTGCTCGACATCATGGCCTTCTACAAGCTCGACACGTTCCACTTTCACCTGACGGACGACGAGGGCTGGCGCGTGGCCATCGACGGATTGCCCGAACTGACGAAGGTCGGCGGGCGCCGCGGACACACCCTCACCGAGCAGAATCACCTCGTACCCTCCCACGGGTCGGGCCCCAATCCCGCCCCGTCCGCCTCTCCGGGAAGCGGGTGGTACAGCCGCGCCGACTACCTGGAGATCCTGCGTTACGCGAAGGCGCGCCACATCACGGTAATGCCCGAAATCGACGTGCCGGGGCACGCCCGCGCCGCCGTGCAAGCCATGAAGGCTCGCGGGCGGCGGCTCCGGGCGGCCGGGGACACCGCCGCGGCCCGCCGCTACCGCCTGCACGACCCGCAGGATACGTCGACGTACGAGTCGGTGCAGGGATGGGACGACAACGTGATCAACGTGTGCCAGTCCTCCACGTACCGCTTCCTCACGAAGGTCGTCGATGAGCTTCGGGCCATGTACGAAACGGCCGGCGCCCCGCTTCCGGCGGTCCACGTGGGGGGCGACGAGGTGCCGGACGGTGTGTGGACCGAGTCACCCGCCTGCGACGAGTACATCGCCCGCACCGAGGGGGTCGAGAACGCCGATGACCTCTTTGGGCACTTCCTCGCTCGGTTTCAGGACACGCTGGCCACTCGCGGCCTCACCATGGCGGGGTGGGAGGAGGTCGGGCTTGAAGAGGCTACCCATCAGGCCACTACGACGACGCCGAACATGACTCTGGTGGACCAGGCCGTCCGCCCTTACGTCTGGAGCAACATCTGGGGCGGCGGCACGGAGGACCGGGCCTACCGGTTGGCGAATGCGGGCTACGATGTCGTGATGTCGCAGGCGACCAACTTCTACTTCGACATGGCCTACAGCAAGCACCCGCGGGAGTCCGGCTACTACTGGGCGGGCTTCGTCGACACGCAGGCCCCCTTCTCGTTCGTGCCGTTCAACCTCTACAGAAGCGCCGACCGGACGGTCATGGGTCAGCCCATCAACCCGGACTCCGCCTTTGCCGACCGCGTGCGGCTCGCAGACTCGGCCCGCTCCAACATCCTGGGCCTGCAGGGGCAGCTCTGGGGGGAGACCCTGCGGAGCACGCGGCGGATGGAGTACATGGCCGTGCCCCGTCTCCTCAGTCTCGCCGAGCGCGCCTGGGCCCCTCAGCCGAAGTGGGCGACCCTCGAGAACACCGAGCAACGCCGACGCCGACGGGCCGGGGCCTGGAACGCTCTCGCCAACCGGCTGGGCCAGCGCGAGCTTCCGCGCCTGAGCGCCCGCATGCCGAACTGGGCGTACCGGCTGCCGCCGCCCGGAGCCGTCGTCGAAAATGGGCACCTCAAGGTGAAGGTCGCGCTCCCCGGGCTTCCCGTCCGCTACACCACCGACGGCACCCCGCCGACCTCCGCGTCGCCCCGCTACACGGGGCCTGTGCGCGTCGACGACGGGACGACCATCAAGCTACGCACCTTCGATACGCTCGGCCGCGGCGGACGAGTTGTGACCCTCTCGGCGACTCCATAGGGCACGACGGCTCTCTGCCAACGTCTGTCTGGCCAATCGGTCCCTATCCAACAATGAGATCTGTCCGCACACTTCTTCTGCTGTCGTTTGGCCTGTTTCTTTTCTTTGCTACAGGTGTCGCCGCACAGACTCCCCCGAAGCACGAGTTCCGCGGGGCCTGGATCGCCACGGCCTACAATTTGGACTGGCCGACCTCGCGGACAGCCTCCCCGTCCGCCCAGAAGGCCGAGCTGCGCCGCATGCTTGACAGCCTAAAGGCAACCGGCATCAACGCCGTCTTCTTCCAGGTTCGGTCCGAGAGCGACGCGATGTACAACTCTGACCTTGAGCCGTGGGCCTACTGGCTGACCGGGGAGCAGGGGCGGGCTCCAGATCCCTTCTACGATCCGCTTCGGTTCGTCATTGAGGAGGCGCACGCCCGCGGCCTGGAAGTGCACGCTTGGCTCAACCCGTTCCGCGCGGTGAACGCCAGTTCCGACTACGACCTGGACACGACCCACGTCGCGGAGGAGCATCCTGAGTGGCTCCTCCAGTTTGAGGACGGCCTAAAGGTACTCGATCCCGGGCTGCCACAGGTGCGAAACTACGTCACGCGGGTCGTCATGGACGTGGCGCGGCGCTACGATGTCGACGGGATTCACTTCGATGACTACTTCTACCCCTACCCGCCGAACGAGATGGATCAGCCGGGAAATCGAACGAAGGATCGCGATACGTTTGAGAAATACCCGCGCGGGTTCGAGGACGTTGAAAACTGGCGTCGCGACAACATTGACACGTTCGTCCAACAGGTGCACGACAGCCTTCAGACGACGGCCCCTCGGGTGGTGTTTGGCATCAGCCCATTCGGCATCTGGAAGAGGGGGGTACCCTCCGGAATCACCGGGCTCAGTGCCTACCATACGATCTACGCCGACGCGGTGGCCTGGCTGAAAAACAGGTCGGTCGACTACCTCGCTCCGCAACTCTACTGGGGCTTCGGAGGCGGGCAGGACTACGCCACCCTGGCTCCCTGGTGGGCCAAGCGGGCGGACGCGAACGAGCGGCACCTCTACCCCGGTCTCGCCGCGTACAAGGCTGCCCCGAAGGTCAAGTCGGGCCCTCGCCTCTTCCAGGTCCGGGCCGCAGCGCGCCACGGAGCGCCCGACTACGGCCCCGATGTGGTGCCCCGCCAAGTACGCTTCAACCGGCGGCGCGATCGCATTCAGGGGACCGTGTTTTTTCGGTCCGAGCACCTCACCCGCACCCCTGCACAGGGCCTCGCCGATTCGCTCCGGCAGCACCTCTACCGGCACCCAGCGCTGCCCCCAACCCTGCCGTGGCGGAACACCGATGCCCCGGCCGCCCCGCAGGCCCTGACCGTCGAGCGGACAGGACCGCAGAACAAGGAGGTGACGCTCCAGTGGGAGTCGTCCTCTGGTGACCCGTCGGGCGCCCGGCGCTACGCGGTCTACCGAGTCCGGGCCCGCACGTCGCCTGACTTCACGAACGCGATGCAGAAGGCCCAGAATCTGCTGACCGTCACCGGCACGCCTACGCTGACGGACCGGCCTGTGCGGGCGGAGCACCCGTACCATTACGCCGTCACGGCCGTGAGCGCCAATGCGGTGGAGAGCACGCCGAGTTCGTCCGTCTCGGCGGAAGGACGCGTCTCTCAGGCCGCCGAGGCCTTCGCCGTCCGCGGAAACCATCCCAACCCCTTCTCGGAAACGACCACCCTCGTGCTGGACCTCGCGGCGGCCGCCGAGGTCACGGTGAACGTCTACGACGTGCTCGGACGGCGCGTCCTCCGGATCCGCACGTCTCTTTCTGCGGGAGTCGAGCAGACGCTTCGACTCGACGGGTCGACGCTCTCGTCCGGCGTGTACGTCTACCGCGTGCAGGCCGCCACGGACAACGACGCCCGGGACATCGGCACCGGCCGAATGGTGGTGGCCCAGTAATGACCTTTTCTTCCTCGATGCTTCGCTCTCGCGCTTCCTCCCTCACAGCCGCTTCCGCTGCTCATCGCTTCTGTTATCGGCGACTTGCCCTTAGGCTGCTGATTTTTGGAATCGTACTGTCGACTGGCTGTCGAACCCTCGGCCCCCAACAATCATCGGGCTGGGCGAAGGCCGAGGCCACGTCTCTTCCTTCTGTTTCCCGCGAGTTTCGGGCCGCCTGGATCGCCACGGTCGCCAACATCGACTGGCCCTCCGAACCGGGCCTACCCGTCGAGCAGCAGAAGGCCGAGCTACGCCGGATGCTCGACCAGGCCGCGGCCCTTCACCTGAACGCCGTGATCTTTCAGGTGCGCCCCCACGCCGACGCGCTTTACGACTCCCCGCACGAGCCGTGGTCCTTCTACTTGACGGGGAAGCAGGGCCGTGCGCCCGATCCACACTACGATCCCCTCCGGTTTGCTGTCCGGGAGGCCCATGAGCGCGGCCTCGAGCTGCACGCGTGGTTCAACCCATTTCGGGCCGGACACCCGGCGGACACCTCCGCGCTCGCCCCAAACCACGTCAGCCATACCCACCCGAAGTGGGTGCGCCAGTACGGGGAGTACCTGTGGCTCGACCCCGGCGTGCCGGAAGCGCGGGCCCACACGCGCCGGGTCATCATGGACGTCGTCCGGCGCTACGAGATCGACGGTGTCCACTTCGACGACTATTTCTACCCGTACCCCTCGTACGCCGACGGTGCCCCCTTCCCCGACAGCGCAAGCTGGGCGCGGGCCCAGCGGAATGGATGGACTGGCAGCCGGGCCGACTGGCGCCGACACAACGTGAACCGGCTCGTCAAGCGTCTCTACCGCTCCGTAAAGGAGGCCGATCCGCAGGTCAAGTTCGGGATCAGTCCGTTCGGCATCTGGCGCCCCGGCCACCCGCCGGGCACGAAGGGCTTCGATGCCTACGCCCAGCTCTACGCCGACGCCCGCAAATGGCTGCGGGAAGGTTGGATCGACTACATCACGCCTCAGCTCTACTACCGAACCGACCAGTACGGATACGCCTACCCCACCATGCTGCGCTGGTGGATCGAGCAGAACCGGCACGACCGCCACGTCTGGCCCGGGCTCTACACGAGCCGCGTGCGCATGTCGGGAAATCGGCACTGGTCGGACCGGCACCTCATCGGCCAGATCTACACCGCCCGGTCGCACCCGGAGGCCACCGGTCAGGTTCATTTCAGCATGCAGGCCCTGATGCCCCTCCCGGATTCAGTGCTCGTCCACGCCGGCACCGACAGTGCAGCGGTCGCCCCCGTTCTCGACACCGTGAGGGCCGACTCGGTGATCGTAGCCGGACGACCCGTCGACTCGGTGGCGGGGGATGCCGCGTCCGTGGACTCCATCGCCGTCCCACAAACGCGGCGGGGGCCTCGGCATCTCCGGGCGACGGCTCGTCTCCTTGAGCGATTGCCGACCGAGCCGTACGCCGAACCGGCCCTCGTGCCCGCCTCGCCGTGGCTCAACGACGAGCCTCCCAAGCGCCCCATCCTAACGGTTTGGGAGCAGGCCGATCACCTCATCCTCACGATGAAGCCGACAGGTCAACAGACCGTCCGCTGGTGGGTGGTGCGCTGGCGTCGGGGCTCGGAGTGGGTGACCGACATCGTCCCGGGCCCGCAGCGCACGTATCAACTGGCCCGCGACCCATCCACGATGGGGCCGAGCATCGTTGCGGTCTCGGCCGTCGACCGGGCCGGAGCCGAGAGCGCGGCGATGGTGCTACGGCGACGGGGCTCGCGCTCCAGTCGTCCTGCCCCGACGAACCGGTAGGGACGAGCCAGGGGGGTATGTTCGGGCCGCCGAGAAATCCTCCTGAGCCCAGAGTGGAACGACGGGAGCGGTTGACATAGGCCCTGCCCGGAAACGTGTGGATTTCGTGAAACGAACGTTATCGCTACCACATTCAAAACGCAGACGGGAGCGAAAAAGGGGTGCCACCACCGGGGTTTTGTCTCGGCGCGGAGCGCTGGGGTTGTCTCCGTATCCAGGCCCTCGTATCCTTTGTTTCCCAGGCATTTTGCCCGAAAGGAGCCGTCGTCCCGCGAACTCGTTTCTTCGACAACTTCCTAACCAAAGCCCCGATTCCGCCATGGAGGAAGACATGACGATTGACCAGGTTGCCGAGCTGGCGTATGTTTCCCGGTCCGTGGTGTCACGGGTGCTCAACAACCACCCCAACGTGAGCGAGGAGGCTCGTCAGCGGGTGCTCAAGGTGATCGAAGAGCACGACTACCGCCCAAGCTCAGTGGCCCGGAGCCTCGCCACCGATCGGTCCTTCGAGATTAGCGTCCTCACGCCTCGCCGGGGCGACGAATCGCTGGCCAACGGCTACTGGCCCCTGCTGTACTCCGGCATCTTCGAGCAGTGCCTCGAGCGCGGATACTTCGTGTCGCTGTCGATGGCTTCCGAGGAGGTCGAGGACGAAATTCAGGACCGGGCCCGCGACTCTCGATTTGACGGGTACGTCCTCATCACCACCGAGGTCACCGATCTGGTCGCCTCCTCGCTTGACTCGGACGACATCCCAACGGTGCTCATCGGCCGCGACCCAGCCTGGGACACGCTCAGTTCCGTGGACATCGACAACGAGAAGGGAGGGCGCAAGGCCGGTCGCCATCTGTGCGATCTCGGATACGAGGAGATCGGCCTGATACTGGGCAGTCTCGACCTCAAAGAGACCGGGGACCGGCGGGAGGGGATCGAGCAGGCGCTGTCAGACGGCGACTGCTCGGTGCCAGACCGGTTCGTCGCCGAGGGGGACTATTCTCAAGAAAGTGGGTACACCATTATTCAGGACTGGATCGCGTGGGGCGCACTGCCGCGGGCCCTCTTCTGTGCGAGTGATGCGATTGCGATGGGGGCGCTCCTTGCACTTCAGGAGAATGGATATCGGGTCCCCGAGGACGTCGCCGTCGTCGGGTTCGACGGGCTTCCCGCCTCGGAGTACACCGTGCCGCCCCTGACCACCGTTCGCCAGCCGGTCTACGAAAAGGGCCAGCGGGCGGTCGATCTGCTCATCGACCAGATCGAGAGCCCCGGCACCGACCCGGTGCACACAGAGCTGGAGCCGGAGCTGGTGGTGCGGAAAAGCTGTGGAGCGGCGGATGCGTCCGGGGCGTAGCTGGTGAGGGCGGGTGGATTCGACCCGATCGTGCGCGCCGTCGGCGGGTCGCCTTTACCGCGCCCCTCCGGGATTGGAGATGTGCCAGCCGAGGTCTTCCTCGTCCCGACACGTTTCCGGGCGTTCAACGGAGCACCAGCCTCCCCCGAACGCTTTCATCCCGCATCGAGATTCCGTTCCATCGCCAACGCCCGTGTCCCTTCGCCTCTTCGGGGCACGGGTCTCAGGCCGCTACGCCGTCACCCCAATGTGCTTGAGCACCTCGTCGGGGCACCCCGTCCACTCGGCCACGTACCGATTGCCCTGATACTTCAGGTCCTCCATGCCCATCTTGGACGAGAAGAAGCCCGAGGCCGTGAGGTCGCGGAGGCTGTTGAAGAACTCGACGCCGGGCTGCATCGCCGGCTCGGCCTGCTCCGGCCACGCGATCGCGTCGATCAGCTTCCGCTGCTGCTTTTGGTCGCACTCCACGAACGGGCCGCCGAAGCGCTCGATGCACTCGTAGTCGATCCAGGCAAGGCCGCCCCGGAAGGCGCGCTGCGCCTCGTCCCGGTTGCGCAGCTTCTCGTCCGTCAGAATGAAGTCGATAAACTCGGGCACCCCCGCGTCCGTAGCGCTGCCCGAGCGCTTGTCCGCCGGAATAATCCAGTCTACGAGCACGCGGACCGTTTCGTACTCGTGATCCGAGAAGAGCTGGCGGTCGTAGGCCTTCGGGTCGGGGGCCGTGGTGGCCGGTTCCACCTCCTTCTCCTGCTCGTCGGCGCTCTCAGTGGAGCAGGCCACGCTAAAGGTGGGAGCCGCCGCCATAAGGCCAATTAGCTTGAGGGCGTCTCGGCGTCCAATCTCACTCATCGGTCCAGGGGAAATGTGGTGGAATCGTTCGGAGAGGCTCGTGGGCTCGCACACCCGCGAGCGGCAATGGGTGGGACGTGACGCATGCGGTTCTCACCTTCACACCTCACGCACCACGGGCCAGACCCCGGCACCGGAAGCGCGCGCGTCCGGAAGCCGGGGGAAAGCCCAAACTAAAGGTTGCCCTTGTTGCGCTGGTCGACAATGTAGTCGGCCGTGCGCATCGAGAGGGCGAGAATGGTCCAGGTCGGATTCTTGTGCGGCATCGACACGAACGGGCCGGCGTCGGCGACGAACAGGTTATCGACGTCGTGGGCCTGACAGTACGGATTCAGAACCGACTCGTCCGGGTTCTCGCCCATGCGGGTCACACCGGACTCGTGGATAATCTCGCCGGGGTTGGTAATCCCGTAGTCGTCCTCGGGGCCCGGCATGTCACCGAGGGACCTGCCGCCCGCCGCCTCAATGATGGCTCGTCCTCGTTCCTGCATGTGCTTTGCCTGCAGCCGCTCGGCGTCGCTCCAGGAGTGGTTGAAGCGCAGCACAGGAATGCCGTACTCGTCGGTCGTCTCCGGATCGATCTCGCAGTAGTTGTCCTCGCGGGCGATCGACTCTCCCCGCCCCGAAAAGCCCACCACGGCCCCGTAGAGGCGGCGGTAGTCCTCCTTGAGCTGCTGGCCGTACCCCCCGCCGCCCTTCCGGTCCGCGTCGGGGAGCTTGTCGTTCAGGTCCTGGATGCCCCCGCCAAAGCCGTACCCTGGCATGCTGCGGCCGCCCCAGGTTTCGAAATGATAGCCGCGGGGAAAGTCGAGATCCTGGTCGTAGGCCCACCAGGGAATGTAGATGTGCATCCCGCCCACCCCGTCGCAGTTGTGGGCCGGCTGGCTCAAGAGTTGGGGCATGAAGCCGACCACGGTTGTCCCCGTTGAGTCCATCAGGTAGCGCCCAACCGTGTCGCTGGAGTTAGCCAAGCCGTTGGGATGCTGCCGGGAGGTCGAGTTCAACAGCAGTCGGGCCGACTCGCAGGCGCTGGCGGCCAGCACCACCACGTCGGCCTTCACCGTCTGCTCCCGCCGGCTCTGAGTGTCGATGTAGGACACTCCCGTCGCCTGGCCCTCCGCGTCGGTCGTTACCTCACGGGCCATCGCATTGGTGATGAGCGTCAGGTTCCCCGTCTCGAGCGCTGGATCGAGGAGCACCGGCGGGGCCGAGAAGTTCGAGTGCGTCGTGCAGCCCCGGTTGCACTGCGCACAGTAGTGACAAGCCTGGCGGCCATTGTGGTCCTCCGTCAGGATCGACATGCGGGAGGAGAGCACCGGGATGCCGATGCTCTCCGCACCCTGCTTGAGGAGCTTCTCGTAGCAGCGTGGCTCCGGGGGGTCCATGAAGATGCCGTCCGGCTCGTTGTAGAAGCCGTCCCGCGAGCCAAAAATGCCGACCAGCCGGTCGACTCTGTCGTAGTAGGGCTTCAGGTCCTCGTAGTCGATGGGCCAGTCGTCGCCGTACCCGTCGATGCTGCGGGCGTTGAAGTCGTCCGGGCCGAAGCGGAGAGAGATGCGCCCCCAGTGATGGGTGCGTCCGCCCAGCATGCGGGCCCGCCACCACCGCCAGTCAGTCCCCTCGGTGGTCGTGTACGGCTCCCCCTCGATCGACCATCCGCCGATGCAAGCGTCAAATTCCCCGAACGGCCGCTCCTCCGTTGCGGCCCCGCGGCGCGGCGATGCGTAGTTCCAATCGAACATGGCCCCGTCCTCCTCCACGTTCCATTCTGGCCCCGCTTCCAGAACAGCCACACTCGCCCCGGCCTCGGCCAGGACTTTGGCCGCCATGCTTCCCCCCGCACCGGAGCCGACAATGCAGACATCATAGGTATCGGGCGACTGTTGAATGTGTGGCATGTGCAGGTCTGAGTACTGAGACTGAAAATAACGAAGACGCCTTCAATGGTACTGGACGCGGGTCGGGGTCGCAAGCCGAGTGTTCGTATATTGAAGATTGTTCAACAAATGGGACGGGTCCCCCTCCTTGTGTGTCAGGCGTTTTCAGAGCCACAGCTTCAGGGCGGCAGATCCGATGGGGGACCCCGCTTTTATATGGTAGGCTTGCGCGCTGACCTCTTCCATCTGGAAGCGGTTCCGAATCGAGAGCCTTCATTGCGAACCGTTCCCGCTCCTGCTATCCTGTGAAAACTCTCTCCGGCATTGCTGACGTGCGATGAAACGAGCTCTGCCCTCCATGCTCCTCGCGGGCGTCTTTTTGCTCCTCGTCGGTGGGGGCTGTGGCGGAGATTCTGATTCCGCTCCTCAGTGGTCACCGGCCGCCACTGGAAGTGACCTGCCGTTCGCCCCGCGCACCTACGCGATCCACCGCGCAGCGGCTCCTATCGACGTGGATGGCCGTCTCGTTGAGGCCGACTGGGCCGCAGCCCCCTGGACAGCCGACTTTGTCGACATCCGGGGCCCGGACGCCCCCACGCCCCGGTACCGCACCCGCGCCAAGATGCTGTGGGACGACGAAGCGCTCTACGTGGCCGCTCAGCTGGAGGAGCCCAACGTGTGGGGAACGCTTACGCAGCGGGACACGGTGGTGTACTACGACGATGACTTCGAGGTCTTCATCGACCCCACCGGCACCACCCACAACTACTACGAGGTGGAGGTCAACGCCCTCGAAACCGTGTGGGACCTCATGCTCCTGTCGCCCTACCGCGATGGCGGACCGGCCATCGACGCCTGGGACGTGCGGGGCATTAAGGTGGCCGTGCACGTCGATGGGACGCTCAACGACCCCTCGGACACCGACGAGGGGTGGACCGTCGAGATGCGCCTGCCGTGGTCCGCCCTGGAGGAAGCTGCCCCCGAAGGCCGCCCGCCCCAGGCCGGCGATCAGTGGCGCCTCAACTTTTCGCGGGTCGACTGGCCGCTGACCGTTCAAAACGGGCGATACAAGAAGGATCTCGACACCACGAAGGCCCATCCTGAGAGCAACTGGGTCTGGTCGCCGCAGGGGGTGATCGACATGCATCGGCCCGAGCGGTGGGGGATCGTTCAGTTCGTTGACGCCCCTGCCGGGACGGACACGGTCAACGTCCAGGTGCCCCCGACGGCCCGGATCAAGTGGGCACTCCGCCGCCTCTACTACCGGCAGCGCCAGTACCACGACAGCACAGGGCACTACGCGTCGTCCCTCTCGGCCCTCGACGCCGCGGATGTCAAAATTCAGGGCCGCCCTTTTACCCCGACTCTTCAGACGACCCAGAGCATGTACGAGATTACCGCCCTGGGGGCCCGCGGAACCACGGTCCACATTCGCAGTGACGGGAAGACCTGGACCTCCACCGAGTAGCCCCTGCCACGTTGTCCCGTTGACGTCGTACCCAGCCGTTCCCGCCTGTGACTCTTCTCGACTGGTTGTTCGTCGTTGCCTACCTCCTGCTCTCGTTCGGGATTGCGCTGTACTTTTACCAGCGCGCCGGCGAGGACACCTCGGAGTTTTTCCTCACGGGCCGGGCCATGCCCTGGTGGCTGGCCGGCACCAGCATGGTCGCGACGACGTTCGCCGTCGACACGCCGCTTTTGGTGACCGAGATCGTGGCGCGGGACGGCATTGCGGGCAACTGGCTCTGGTGGAACGCGGCCATTGGGGGGATGCTCACGGTCTTTTTCTTTGCCCGCCTCTGGCGCCGAAGCGGCGTCCTCACCGACGTGGAGTTTGTCGAGTTCCGGTACAGTGGGCGCGTGGCTGCCTGGCTACGCGGCATCAAGGCCCTCTTTTTCGGCCTCCTGCTAAACATCCTTATCATCGGGTGGGTGTCGCTGGCGATGGAGACAGTCATCGATCGGCTCTTCCCGAACCTTACACTGTTTGGGCAAACCTCTTTCTCGGTTCTGGGACGGGAGCTGAGCGCCGCGCTTCTCGTGGTGGGGGGGCTCATCCTGGTGGTGGCCGTCTACGCGCTGCTGTCGGGCCTGTGGGGCGTGATGGTGACGGACCTGTTTCAGTTCGTGGTGGCGATGGGCGGCACCATCGCGCTCGCCTTCCTCGTGCTCGACATGCCGGAGATTGGGGGGGTGGCGGGCTTGCGTGAACAACTCCCGGCCGAGACGTTCAACCTGCTGCCGACGATCGGGGGTGCGGCCGAGGGAGCGGCCACGTTCTCGCTGTCGGCCCTGGCCTTCGCCGCGTACGCGGGGGTGCAGTGGTGGGCCAGCTGGTATCCCGGGGCCGAGCCGGGCGGCGGCGGGTACGTGGCCCAGCGCATGATGAGCGCCAAGGACGAACCGAACGCGCTCTTCTCGATGCTCTGGTACACGATCGCCCACTTCTGCCTGCGGCCGTGGCCGTGGATCATCGTGGCCCTGGCGGCGCTGGTCCTCTACCCCGATCTTGACGAGCCGCGGGCCGGCTTCGTCCTCGTGATGAAAGATGTGCTCCCGCCCGGCATGCTCGGCCTCCTGTTCGCCGCCTTCCTGGCGGCGTTCATGAGCACAGTTTCCACCCAGCTGAACTGGGGCGTATCGTACCTCGTGAACGACTTCTGGGCACGCTTCGTGCGGCCCGACGCCGACGAGAACCACTACGTCTTCGTCTCGCGAGCGCTTACCTTCGGCGTTGCCCTGCTGAGCCTCGTCGTTACCCTGTACCTGGACACCATCCGTGAGGCATGGGGCCTCTTGCTCTCGGCCTCCGCAGGGCTAGGCCTTGTCCTCATCCTGCGCTGGTACTGGTGGCGCATCAATGCCTGGAGCGAGATGATGGCCACCGTGGCCCCCATTGTGCTCACGGTGGTGGCTCTCGTACTGAATGCGTTCGGGGTCACGGTGCCGGGCCTGCAGGCCGAGTTTCCCATGAACCTCTACTCGGTGGTTGGATTTACGACGGTGGTCTGGCTGGCCGCGACCTTCCTCACGCGCCCCACCGCCGAAGACACGCTCGATAATTTTTATCGCACCGTCCATCCCGGTGGGCCCGGCTGGGATCCCGTCGCCGAGCGCCACCCCGACGTGGAGCCGGACTCGGGCCTCGGGCGCCTCGCCCTCGACTGGCTCGCGGGGGTGGTGCTCATCTACAGCACCCTCTTCGGGACCGGTTACCTAATCCTGGGCTGGACCATCTGGGGCCTTGCCTGCGGAGCCGTTGCCCTCGGTGCGGCCGTCTTCCTGTGGCAGGACCTACAGCGG
Source organism: Salinibacter sp. (assembly GCF_042218895.1). Taxonomy (NCBI): domain Bacteria; kingdom Pseudomonadati; phylum Rhodothermota; class Rhodothermia; order Rhodothermales; family Salinibacteraceae; genus Salinibacter; species Salinibacter sp. The sequence continues at coordinate 24,212 of NZ_JBDGQQ010000037.1, forward strand.
GAAGAGGTCTCCCTCTTCGACACCGAGGACGTTCAGAGCCCAGCGGCGGAGGAGCGCGGATGACGGTCTCTGTGTCCTGAAGGCGTACCCGCATCGCGCCGGTCCTTCTCCTGGATAGCCCTTTGCTCCGACTGATCCCCCGATATGATTCGTCTGTTCCGCCCGCCCTCCTTTGCCCGTCGCCTGTTGCCGGTGCTTGCCGCTGTTCTCCTCATGCTGGGGATGAGCGGCACAGGGCCTCCCGCCCCGACGGATCTCGGCCCTGCGTGGGCCGATACCTCCGATTCCGCCTCCTCCCCGGAGTGGGCCGAGCGGCAGCTCCGGCAGATGTCGCTCGACGAGAAAATCGCTCAGCTCTTCGTCGTCCGGCTGGACGGCTTCTTCCAGAATGCCAACAGCCCATCGTACCGCCGGACGATTTCTCTCGTCGACTCGTTTGGTGCTGGGGGGCTGGTGTTTGGCCCCGGCACGCCCATGACGCAGATCACGATGGCCAACCATCTGCAGCGGACCGCCGAGCGGCCCCTCCTCGTGGCCCAGGACACCGAATGGGGGGTGGGCATGCGTATCGACGAGGCCACCTCGTTCCCCCCGGCCATGGCCCTCGGGGCCACGCGAGACGCGTCCTACGCCTACCGGGTGGGCTACGTCACTGCCCGGGAGGCCCGGGCCCTCGGGGTGCATCAGCTCTACGCCCCCGTGGCGGACGTCAACAACAACCCGAAGAACCCGATTATCAACGTCCGTTCGTTCGGCGGGACGCCTTCTCTCGTGGGAACCATGGCGGCCGCCTTTACCCGCGGGGCCCAGGATGGGGGAACCCTCGCCACGCTCAAACACTTTCCGGGCCACGGCGACACGGACGTCGACTCGCACATCAATCTGCCGGTGCTTCGGTTCGACCGGGCGCGTCTCGACACGCTCGAGCTCCCTCCCTTCCGACAGGCCCTCGATGCGGGGGCCCGGAGCGTCATGACCGGCCACCTGGCGCTGCCTTCCCTGGCGTCCGACAGCGTCCCCGCGACTCTGTCCCGCCCCCTCACCCACGGGCTGCTCCGAACGGATCTGGGGTTTGAGGGCCTCGTCGTGACCGACGCCCTGAACATGAAGGCCGTGACCCGCACGTTCGGCGTCGGGGAGACGGCTGTGCGCGTCCTGGAGTCCGGGGCCGACCTCCTGCTCATGTCGACGAACCCATGGGCCGCCCACGACGCGATCCGGAGCGCCGTGACGAGCGGGCGTCTCGACACGACCCAGATCAACAATTCGGTGCGGCGCCTACTCGAGGCAAAACAGCGGCTCGGCCTGCACGAGGAGCGCCAGGTTCCCCTCACGACGACGCGCCGCCGGGTGGACCGCCGGTCGCACGCGGTGCTGTCCCGCACAGTGGCCCGCGAGTCGCTGACGCTTCTTTCCAACGAGAACGACCTCCTCCCCCTTACGCCACCGGCCCAGCACGACGTGCTGGTCGTTAAGCTCAGCGATAGCGAGGCGCCCGGCGTCGGGGACCCGTTCGTCAACACGCTTCGGGCCCGGCCCGCCGTCCGTTCTCTCGATGTCCGCCGGCTCGACCCTCGCTCCGACTCCGCGGACGTGAACGACCACCTCGCGGCGGCCCCAAACTATGACGTTGTGATCGTTCCCTCCTTCCTCCGCGTGCGGGCCTGGAGCGGCTCGATCGGCCTGCCCGACATGCATCACAATTTCCTCGAAGGCCTTGTGGCCCAGGAGGTGCCAGTCGCGTTTACTGCCTTCGGCAATCCCTACGCCCCGACCGGCCTTGAGCCGTCCCCCGGTGCCATCCTTGCCGCCTACGGCACCGGGGACGTCTCGCAGCGCGCCGCCGCGCAGGCCCTTACTGGCGGGGCCGGAACTCCCGGGCGCCTGCCCGTCACCATTCCGGGGATGGCCGAGAAGGACTCCGGCATCCCCCTGGATCCAGTGTCACCGCGCCACGGCTTTCCTGAGTCGGTGGGCATGGATGGACGGCAGCTCGCCCGCGTCGACACGCTCCTCCGGTCGGCGATGCTCGACGGTGCCTTCCCCGGCGCGACAATGGCTGTGGGCCGCGGGCCCGCGATCGTGAAACTGAGTGGGCACGGCTACTACACTTACGACCAGAAGAAGCCGGTCACGCCGAGTGCGCAGTACGACCTTGCGTCGCTCACGAAGGTGGTGGCCACCACGACCGCCGCCATGCTGCTCTACGAGTCGGACTCGCTCAAGCTGGACGCCCCGGTGGCCCGCTATCTTCCGGACTTTGCCCAGAACGGAAAGGGGGCCGTCACCGTGCGCCAACTTCTTACGCACTCCTCGGGCCTGAAGCCGTACCTCGGTCCCGAGGAGCGAGGGCCGACCCGGGCGGCAATCCTCGACACCATTATGGCCCAGCCATTAACGTACACGCCCGGCACCACATACAAGTACAGCGGGCTCAACATGATCACGGTCATGCGGATCGTGGAGACGATTAGCGGTCAGTCCTTCGATACCTTTTGCGAGAGGCGCATTTTCGAGCCGCTGGGCATGCACAACACCGGCTTCCGCGCCGTCGATTCCTCGCCCGATTCCAACGTGGTCCCGACTACCGACACCTCAGGCACCCGCTTCCAAGGAACCGTGCACGACCCGATGGCCCGCGACATGGGCGGCGTGTCGGGGAACGCCGGGCTCTTCTCGACGGCCCCTGATCTGGCCCGCTTTGGCTACATGCTCGTCCACGAGGGCCGGATCGACGGGCGGCAGTTCCTCGAGCCTGAAACGATCGAGACATTTACCGCTCGGGCAGACGTGCCGAACAGCACCCGCGCCCTCGGCTGGGACACAAAAAGCCAGGAGGGCTACTCCTCGGCCGGAGACGAATTTTCGGCCTCAAGCTTCGGCCACACCGGCTACACGGGGACCTCTTTCTGGGTCGACCCGGAGCAGGACCTGTTCCTCATCCTGCTCACGAACCGGGTGTACCCCGACGACACCTCCGAGCAGATCCAGCAGGTGCGCCCGAGGGTCGCGAATCTCGTCCACCGGGCCATCGTGGGTCCGCCGCAGCCGCTGCTGCCAGGGCCGGCCCCCGAATCGGAAGACTGAAGACCTTCCCCCGTCGTAGGCTCTTTTCCAGACTCGGCCGGAGTGGTAGCTGGCAGATCGACCTCCTGCTCCCCGGAACGGCGCCCCCCGCCCATCGAGTACATGGAAGCGATGCCTCGCCGAAAACCGCCGCGACTATGATTGACGTCAAGGAGGCGACGCAAGTCGCCCTTTCATACTTTGAGGATCTCTACGAGGAGGAGCCCTTCTCGAACGTGTTGCTGGAGGAGGTAGAGCGGGACGAAGAAGATGGCACACCCTATTGGTTTATTACCATCGGATTCACGAACGAAAAGAAAAAAGAAGATTCCTCCTCCCCATTGTCCACTCTCTCCTCTGCCCCACGCCGTTACAAGCGATTTAAGATCAACGCCGAAACGGGAGATGTCGTCTCAATGAAGATTCGCTCGGTCGAGAATGCCTGATCACATCGAGCACCTTCTCGTCGAGTACCGGACGGAAGGTGTACTCGTCGACACCAATCTGCTTTTGCTCTACGTCGTGGGGGTGTACGAGCCGCACAGGATTGAGCGGTTCAAGCGCACCAGCACTTTCACCACAGAGGATTTTGAGCTCCTCAAGCGTCTTCTGGGGCATTTTGAGACGGTGGCCACGACGCCCCCGGTTCTCACAGAGGTCAGTAATTTTTTGGGACACCTTCCCAAAGAGGCAAGACGCAATCGCACGGGGCTCCTTCGACGACTGATCCCGGAGCTCGAAGAGAGGCATCATCCCTCTTCGGAAATCTGCAAGCACCCGTATTTCCGCCAGTTTCGCCTCACGGACACGGGCATTGCGGAGGCCTCCGAGGGGACCTATCTGGTTGTCACCGACGACCTTCCTCTGTACCACGCCCTGGCAAACGACCAGCAGGCGGTCATAAACTTCAGCCACCTCCGCACGGCCAATTGGTAGTTTGAAACCCGCCTCAGAGGGTGATCAAGAGGGAGCGCTCTCCGGCTGTGGGCGGCGCAGGGCGAGCCATCCGCTGAGTCCCGCCCCGAGCAGGGCGATGCCCGCCAGGACACCGAAGAGGAGCGGCGGCCCGGCTATTTGGAGCACGGCTCCCGCGAGGGCGGCCCCCAGCGCTCCCACGCCGAAGACCCCAAGGTAGGTGTAACCGTAGGAGAGCCCGCGCGCGTCCGGCGGGGTGTACTCAGCGACGGTCGCCTGGTAGAGCGGCTGCACGACGAACAGGAAGAAGCCCAGCACGACACTAATCGCGAGCAGCGCCGCGGTCCCGAGGCCCGCCACCGGCAGGAACGCCACGGCCACCCCCGCCAGGATCGTCAGGGCAAGTGCCAGCGTGCGCTCCGTCCCCTCGCGGTCGGAGAGCCGTCCGCCCGTGTACTGCCCGCCGATCCCCACTGCCAACAGGCCGGCATAGACGTAGCGCCCGGCCGCCACGTCCATCGGCACATTTCCCACCAGAGGTGTGAGGAGATCGGGCAAAAAGGTGAGCATGCCACGGTAGTAGAGTCCAGAAAGCGCCACGAGCACGAACACGCCCGCGAAGCCCGACGCAAAGAGGGTTCTCGATCGGGCCCATAGGGCCGAGAAGCCACCCGCGGCGGGGGATGCCTCTGTCTCCTCAGCGCTCTGCGGGTCCACGGCGGCCGTCTCGTCGACCGAGGTTCGGAGCGCCCCAGCGGCTGCCCCGAGGGCGGGAAGCCCGAGCAGAATCGCCACCGACGGCCAGTCGAAGAAGAGCAGGAGAAGGGCCGTGGCGAGGGGGCCGCCCGCAATTCCCACATTGCCCGCGATGCCGTGCCAGGCCAGGGCCCGCCCTCGCTGCTGCGCACCTGTGCTGATGAGCGAGAGTCCGGCCGGGTGGTACACGCTGGCCGCCGCTCCCCACGCCAGGAGCGCCGCGCCAACCCCCCAGATGCCCGGAAGGAGCCCCAGAAGGAGAAAGGCCCCGCCCATCCCCGCGAGGCACGCCGCGATGAGGCGTTGCGACCCGAAGCGGTCCGCGAGGATTCCGCCCGGTAGTGCTCCAGCCCCAAACAGGAAATACCCTGCCCCTACGAGCGTCCCGAGCGCCGCCTCCGACACCCCAAGCTCCCCAAGCCAGGCCGTCATAAAGATGGGGATGGACAGCTCGTAGGTGTGCACCAGGCCGTGTCCCACCATCACGAGTACGACGATGGACCGATCGTTGGCGTTCATGGGGGCCGACACTTCAGCAAAAGGATTCGGAGCGGAACGACCGCGGTTGTGGGAGGCGCCCTTCGGAGGAGGATTTGTGGCCTTCGGACCGTCTCCACTGCGGAACGGAGACGGTTGGCGCACGCTATCCCCCCTCCCCCTGAAGCCGACGAAGAATCGGCATCGCGTCCAAATCGTCGTCGGAGAGCGCATTCCAGTCGATGCCGGAGGGGGGAACGGGCGGATCCTCTACCGAGTGGGCTTCGTCTGGCGTTACGATTCCGGAGAGAGGCAGGTCGTGAGGATCGGTTGGCACCGTCTCGACGACCTGGATCGGGTGAACCGTCGTCAACACCGGAACTGGATCGTGCCCGAGCTCCCGCAGGATTGCGTACTCGAGGTCGCTGTAGCCCTCCCCCTTCCCACACCGGCGGCCGCCATGCGTCACGGCGACGGAGCCGGTGACGATCGCGTCGAGTTGAGGCAGTTCCGCGAGCGTAACCGGTTCGGCCCACTGGTCCATGTTCGAGAGGCTAGCGGCCGCGTCCACCTCGTCCGCGGGGATGGACTGGGGAACGAGCCGTTTGAATCCGCCACGGAGGCGCGGAGTTGGGACGAACACCACGCAGCCCCGCCGCAGGGCCTCGATCCGGACGTGACGCTGCGGCGCGTCGGGGTTCACCTTGATCCGATGAGCCTCACGGAGCAACCCGCCCTCGAACAAGCGCTCCGCCGCGGCAGGGGCTCCGTCGAAGTTCGGTATGCGGCCGTGGGGCGGGAACGGGAAGCGGGCCGCGCCTTGCTCTTCGAGGGCGTCCCACACGGCCTGCCGGGCCGCCGCCTTGGTTTCGAAGTGCGCATTCATGGGCGGGAGGGGACCGCTGTGGAAAAACGCGACACAACTGCCCGGCTGGTACGCCCGGCGCTGAGGGTCGTTCGTCCCGAGACGCCAGCCACTACCCGCAAAGATTGATTGAAGGAAGCCACATTCGGGCATGTGACGCGTCCAACCCAGTCCGCTCGACACAGGAACCGCCGCACGACTGCCATGCTCCGCCGATTGCTTCTTGTCCTCCTCGCCCTTCTCCTCGTCTCTCCACCGGCGGCCGCCCAGGAGGCGAACGTCAAAACCATCGAGGGGCCGGGAGCCAGCGAGAAGACTACGCTCATGGCTTCGCCCCGCCCCCTGACTGAAGAGATTTCCGCCCGGGCCGTCGGCGTGAAGGCCCCAAACGGCACGCGTTGGGCCCTCACGCTCATTGGCATCGGCTCGGCGGACTCTCTGAAGCTGACGATGGGGGACCAGACGCTCCCCATTGAGGACATTCGCCGACCTGATAAGGGAGAGGTGGGACCGACTCGGCTCTACGTGTCGCAGAAGACATTTCTCACGATTGCCGAAACAAGCACCGTTCAGCTCCGCGTGGACTCGGTCAAAACTGGATTCCCCGAGCAGATGCGCAAGGAGATGCAGTTGATTTTTGAACGAGTGGTGTAACTGCCGAGGACACTTTCGTCGGCATTCACGGGGAGCGGCGCTCCGGCTCTGAAGGTCGCTCTATGGAGGTCTCGGACGCTGGATTCTCCGGCGCCCACAATTCCCCGGCAAACTGAAACCGAGGCGCGTCCCCACCGTGCGCATCTGCATTCTTAGCGACTTGCACCTCCGCCATCACGATCCCCCCCGGCTCGACGGGGTGGCCCGCCGGGCCGATGTGGTCGTGCTGGCAGGCGACATTGGCAGGGACACCGATGGCATCGCGTGGGCGCGCGAGGCTTTCCCTCAGGTGCCCGTGGTGTATGTTGCCGGAAACCACGAGTACTACGATTGCCACCTCGACGCAACGAACACTGCGCTTCGGCGTGCCGGTCCGTTCTCGACGGCGGAAGATCGCTTGGCCGGAACGCATTTCCTGGAGCGGGACGCCGTTACGATCGGGTCCGTTCGGTTTCTGGGGTGCACATTTTGGACCGGATTCGAGCTGTTTGAGGGCCGGCGAGCCGAAGTGATGCGGGCCTGTCGAGGCAGTGTCGACGACTACCAGCGCATCCACCTGCTCCGGGCTCGCCGACCGCTGCGGCCTCGCGATACGGATCGGCTCCACCGCATGTCGGTGCGCTGGCTTCAGCGACAGCTTGAAGCCCCAACCGACCCGGACGTCCGCGCAACGGTCGTGGTGACCCATCACCCGCCCAGCCGATGGTCGATCGACCCGCGATACGTAGAGCAGGACACCAGCGCGGCGTTCGTCGCCCGGCGAGGGGCGTTCGTCGAGCAGTCCGGCGCCCAGCTTTGGATCCACGGGCACGTCCACGCCTCTTTCGACTACCGGCTCGGGACGACGCGCGTGCTGAGCAATCCCCGAGGCTATCCCGACGAAAACCCAAACTTTCGGCCCGACTACGTCGTGGAGGTGTAGCCCCTCGGTTGAGCGGGCCCCGAAGAGTCCAGCTACGCTCAAGGTCTCCGCCCGGAGTTCCCCTGCTCGCTGTCGCGAACGTCTCTGATGCCTCGCCGTACCGGAGCCTGTGCCTGAGCTCTTCCCTCATTGCCTCTTGATCCATGGACACGAAGACCTACACCTACGACGGCAACGGCGTCACAATCACGTGGGACCAGAAGCGGTGCATCCACGCTCGAGCCTGCGTGGACGGACTCCCGAGCGTCTTCGACCCGGAGCGGCGTCCCTGGATCGACCCCGAGCACGCCGATCCCGACGCCGTCGAGGAGGTCGTGATGCAGTGTCCAACGGGGGCTCTGCATCTCCGGCGGGCAGGCACAAACCCCGAGACCCCGCCCGCCGAAAACCGCATTTCCTTATTTCCGAACGGCCCTCTTCTCGTCCATGGTGACGTTGAGCTGGTCGGGCCAGACGGGGAGCAAGTGCTCACGGATACGCGCGTGGCCCTCTGCCGCTGCGGTCGTTCCGGCAACAAGCCGCTTTGCGACGGGAGTCACGATGAGGGGTTCGAGGATGACGGGACGATTACTGTCGACCGCCTTTCCACGTCGGACGACAGCCCCGGCGAGGCGCTCCGTATTCGCGTCACGGATGGGGGGCCACTCATGATCGAGGGCCCCGTTACGATCGAGGGCACCAGTGATCAGACCTGCTCGGGGAACGCCGGCGCGCTCTGTCGCTGCGGTGCCTCCGACACCAAGCCCTTTTGCGACGGCAGCCACGCGACGGTCGACCGCGAGGCCCTCTGATTGCCGGGCAGCGCCTGATCTGAAAGTGCCGGGAGGCGGTCGCGTAGAGATGGAGGCGGTCGAGGGCGGGGTGTTTGCGGATGTTGTCTAACGCCTTCTGTGCGGTCAGGGCGCAGTGCCTTCAGAGGTAGGCGCTCCACGGTCTCGCTCGTCAATCTCGACGGAACGTTCTTCCGCGGACGAGGCAGGGTCCGGTGGGCCCGTCGGTCCCGGTCCCGTCTGGCGCGCCAGATGCCTCCCGACCGCCAGGACGCCGCCCCCCACACCGGCCGCGAGCCCGTAGAAGAGCAGCGGCGGACCCACCGCTCCTACTACACCAATCCCCCCACACGCGACCCCGGCCCCGTAGAAGAGCAGCGCGACCTGCCGTTCTGACCATCCTTGACGTGCGAGCCGGTGCATCGTGTGGTCGGTCCCCCCTTCCGCAACCGATTGTCCCCGGCGCAGGCGGGTCGCGCTCACAAAAAGCGTGTCGAAGAGAGGGACAGCCAGCACCACGACGGGCACCAGGGCCGGAATCTTCGCCGCCCCGCTCTGCTGCACACCCAGCCCTAGGGCCGCTAGCAGGTAGCCAAGCGGGAGGCTCCCGCAGTCGCCCATGAAGATGCGCGCCGGGGAAAAGTTATAGGCGAGGAACCCTATGGTCACGGCGGCCACGGCGGCCGCAACCACTGCGAGGGGGAGGCGGCCCTGCCACGCCGACATGACGCCCAGGCTGAGGGCCGCGAGGGCGGCAACCCCGGCCGCGATTCCGTCCATTGCGTCGACCAAATTTAGGGCGTTGGTGAGGCCAAGCACCCAGAGCACAGTAAGCAGGGCCGAAACTCCTGTCGGACCGGCTGGCCAGAAATGAAGCCCAGCGGTAAGGAGCAGCGCGGTGGCCCCGAGCTGTGCCCCAAACTTCGCACTTGGCCGCAGGCCCCGGAGGTCGTCGGCCAGGCCGGCGACAAAGAGCAGACCGGCTCCCATCCACACCGGTCTCGCGAAGGCCGGTCCCCCACCCCCTACAGTTACGCCCGCGGCAATGCCCACGGCGAGGGCAATTCCTCCCAGGTGGGGCGTGGCTCCTTCGTGCCAGCGGGCCCTAGTGGGCACGGCCATCCAGCCGCTGCGCCGCGCGCCTCGTTCCACGAGCGGTACGACGAGGAGGACGAGAAGAGCTCCCGTTCCGGCGGCGATTCCCATCTCTGCAAGCGCGAGCGCCGAAGGGAGTATCACAGACATTTTTGGAAGGCGATTCCATCAACCCGAATGGCGGCCTGTTCCGTTCCCTGCACAACGGGATGAACAGCGGCTGTACATCTGCTGACGATTTAAGACGGATAGAGCCCCGCCCCCAGATCCCGTGAGCAGCACTCCTCTCGGCCTCGCCCGGAACGACGCACTCCAAGACATAACCTACGCTAGGTCGGCTCCGCCTCGAAGGCATCCCGAAACCAGTCGACCGTGCGGGCGAGTCCCGTTTCGAGGGAGACCCGGGGAGCCCATCCGAGCTCCGCGTTCGCCTTTTCGGCGCCGAGCACGCTGCGCTGCTGCTCGCCGGGCTGGGCCGGCCCGTGTGCCTCTTCCACCTCGGCTCCTGTCTCGTCCCGGAGCATCCGGAACAGCTCATTGACGCTCGTCTCCCGACCGGTGCCGACGTTGAACGTCCCACTTCCGTCGTAGGCCAGCGCCGCAAGGTTCGCCTCCGCGACATCGCCGACATAGACGTAGTCGCGGGTCTGCTCGCCGCTCCCGTTGATGACTGGCTGGCCTCCAGACAGCATCTCCCCGACAAAAATTGCCACAACCCCGGCCTCCCCGTGGGGGTCCTGCCGAGGGCCGTAAACGTTGGCGTACCGCAGCGAAACCGCATCGAGAGCGTGCTGGTGCTGGTAGTAGTGGAGATACTTCTCGGCGGCCAGCTTCGCGACTCCATACGGCGAGACGGGCCGGAGCGGGTGCTCCTCGTCCTGAGGAGTGTAGTCGGGCTCGCCGTAGATGGCCCCGCCGGTGGAGGCAAAGACGACCTTCTGCAGCCCATTGTCGAGACCGGCCTCCATTAGGTTGAGGAGACCGCCAATGTTGACGGCCGCGTCGAAGCGGGGCGCCTCGACGGATCGCCGCACGTCGATCTGCGCAGCGTGATGCACAAGACCGTCGTACTGGTGCTCTGCAAACAGCGCCGCGGCCGCGTCCGAGCGGATGTCGTGTTCGAAGAGAGGCGCGGCCTCGGGGACGTGATGGCGCTGCCCTGACGAAAGGTCGTCCAGAACATGAACCTCGTGGCCTTGCTCAACGAGAGCATCGGCCACGTGGGAGCCGATAAAGCCGGCTCCACCGGTAACGAGAAGAGTCATGCTGGGAGAACTGGATCGGAGAAAAGGACTTCCGCTGTTGGGGGACTGTCCGTCTTACCTCAAGGAGCACCCAGTCGCTGAGCGTCCGGTGCAAATGGGTTCTGCACGCGTCCAGCAAATACCGCTACGGGGCTCGCTGGTTTTTGTATCGCGCGGCTGCACCGCGCGGGAGGGCCTTGCACGTCCGTCAAACAGTCCTCTGGATGGGAATAGTGTACGAAACGAGCCCGGGAACGGAAAGGACGGAGGGCGGGTCTTGAATAAAATCTTTCCAGGTTTCTCCCCATCCACGTGTGTGGCGACTCGAGGGCCGTTCCCGGGTTCTAGCAGGCCCCAGCGGGACATCGCGTCTTCCTCTTCAGAATCCCCTCAGTTCGAAGACACGCCCTCTCCGGGTGATACCTACCCTCACGGTCGGAGAGCGCCAACCTCGAGCGCTGCCGAATACCGGTACGGTTGTCTCGGGGACGTATGTCCCGGCGCCTTCCAGAACGGTATCCAGAGAGATTCGTGATTTGTGACCTCGACTCCGCCACCGAAGAATACGGACGGGCAGAATACGGACGGGCCCCTGCCAACTTGCTGGATTTATGGGACTCCGGCACGAAGGACTCCGGCTCCCCTCCGACCGCTGAAGGGATGCTTCCCTCGTTGCGGCTCACGTGTCGCGAGTCGACAGGGTCGAATTGCTCGTACGTGTACCGGGGAGCACCGCGGCGGGGCCGACGGCCGGGTGCGAGGATGGAGGCGGTCGTCAGTCTCAGGCATTTGGGACCGACTGTAAGTGCGGAAGCGGGAATTAAGGATAGGTCGAGGCATCCCCACCATAGACCGCCCGAACGTATGGCCCCAAGCCCTCCGACAGACGCCTCGCTGAGACGTCCTGGAAGCTGTGGGCTTCTCGACCCTGGTCCAGCACCACCTCGATTGGTTGCCGCGTGCGGCTTCCTGCCTTCGGGAGTGGTTCAGTGGCGATTGAGAAGCGGCGGTCATGCCCCCGTGCCCGAAGATGCAGCCCAACCACAGGCCGTCGCCACGCTGTCGCTGGGTTGCAGTGTCGTCTCGCCCGCTCCGGGCTTAGGATCAGCGTGGATCGAGCGGATGTACGCAACGACGCCAGGAAGGTGCTGCAGCTTGGAACGGATATTGTGTTTAGAAATGCAGTCGGATGTTCACGCGCGATTTGCATCGAGGCTGTCGCGTGCTCGTACCGAAAACCCGTTTGTATAGCGCGCTTGTACCCTTTTTCCACCAGTTTGCTTGACGACTCGTCCCCACGCATGCACACCTCCGCCTCCTTCTGGAAGGTCGTCCGCCGCGGAGTGCTTCTCATCGGTCTGCTTGGCGGCCCGCTCGCGGTCCCAGCGGCGGCCCAGACGAACCGTGCGGCCCCGACAACGCGGACGGGAGAGGGCTTGTACACCCGAATCGGCATTGGCCTCGGGGACTACACCGGGGACCTGGGTTCGTCTTCCTTCGGGGACGCACACTCCCACCCCTTAGATCTTCAGGGCTTTGTGTGGGGGGTCCCTTACTATGGATCAGGAGAGCTGGGCTATGCCATCTCCCCCCACGTCTCTGTGGGCCTCGGGCTGCAGGTCGGGAGCTACCCGATCATCAACGGCGTGTCGTTCAACAGCGGGACAGGGACCTACCGCGCCACCACGCAACTCATCGGGCGCTACACGTTCCGGGCCAACACGTGGGCCGTGGCTCCTTACCTTGAGGGTGGAGTGGCCGCCCTGTTCGGAGGCCCGAAGCGGGGCGTTGGGCCTGCCCTCGGCGTGGGCGTCGACATCGCCCTTTCTTCCTCGACATCGATTTACATCGGATCCCGCTTCAATGCCATCTTTCCCGACGAGGCCGCCGATGGCAGGAGTGACGCCGTTGGCCCCAACCCGGAGAGACCCTCCTTCCCAGACGTGCCCTTCGACCTCGTCAACCAGCTTCTCAGCGTCGGTCTCCGCACAGACCTTTCGCTGGGCCTCTTCTCGGACGGGTCTTCCCCCGAGGAGCCATCCGTGCCCGCGGCCGACCGCTCTTCTGGCTCCGACGCCCGCCGTCCTGCGGACAACGGCTCGGCGCCAGTGGACTTAGACGGTGCCCCAGCGCCGGATCAGTCTTCCGGTGGTCCTCCTTCGGCCCTGCCAGACAGCACGGTTCCGGACGGGATGGTGTACGTGCCGGACGGCACCTTCGTGATGGGCCTCTCGGCGGAGGAT
>NZ_JBDGQQ010000038.1:0-44921 GCF_042218895.1 Salinibacter sp.
ACGGGCGGGCTCGTCCTCGTGGGGCTGCACCTGGTGCTGTTGCTTCCAGGGAGGGCCCAGAATCCGCTGTACCGCGCCATCGTCCGCCCCCTCGTTCGCATGCTTCGCCCTCGCCTCCAGGGCGTCCAGACGACGAGCCTCGTGCTCCTGGCGCTCGCGTCGGGGATCGGGGAGGAGGTGCTCTTTCGGGGCTGGCTGCAGGCCGAGGTGGGCCTCGTGGCGGCCAGCCTGCTGTTTGGGGCCGCCCACGTGTGGGACCGTGCGGCATGGCCGTACGGCCTGTACGCGGCGGCCATGGGAGGGATGCTGGGCGGGCTCCTCGTGGTGACGGGGTCGCTGTGGGTGCCCGCACTTGCCCACGCCGTCAACAACCTGCTGGGCTTCCTGGCGCTGCGGGACGGCTGGCTCGCCCTGCCGTCCGGGGACCAGGCCAGGGACAGCGATGATTAGCGCGCAATCCCGATATTTCTCTTAGGCCCAGTGTTGTCACTTCGAATCTGCACACCCTCTTCGCAGCAGTAGGTGGGTGCGGGCACTCCCTGTCCCCTCGACGTACAGAGACGTGCCTACCGACGTGCCGGCACAGCCGCCTCCGTCTCCCCCACAGGAGGTTGGGCATGCGCACCCTCAGAGGACGACACGTCTCCAGCGGCTGGCTCGGGGGCACGCAGGTGTCTTCCTCGCCGTCGGCAGTGAACAGCGGCGTCTCGGCGTTGTCGACGGCGTAAACACGGCTGCGCTTGGCAGGTCGGTCCAGCTGTTCCAGATCCGCTCCCGATCGTGCATGAGATCGAGCTCCTCGGAGATGTCGCTGGTGCCCGAAGCGGGGGGCTCATCCAGGCGGCGGGCATCGAGACAGCGTCGGCCCTCATCGTGGCCGGCACCAAGGAGGAGTTGGAGCAGTTTCGAGAGCGGCTCCGAGACGAAGCGGCGGAGAGGGCTGCGGGGTGATCCGGCCTTGCTGCTACCGACCTTGCACCTGGGCGGTGGCCGTTCGGACCCGCTCGGTAAGCGTCTCAATCGCGTCGCGGTATACCGCCGTCCACCGCTCGATCGTGGCCGCCGGGGCGTCCGTCTCAATCGGGTAGCGGAGGCCCGGCAGCATCCACGAGGCGTAGCCGTTGAACGGGTTGGGCGAGGCGTAGAGCGAGCGGTACTGATCGCCGAAGGGCATCCCCTCGGCGTACTGGAAGGCCTGTTCGAGCGAGAGCAGCGTCTCGTTGACCGCGGCGGCATCGGGGAGAGGGCCGTCGGCCAGGCGTGCGTCGCGAGCCTCGACGAACGTCGCCGCGGCCTGGTCCAGCGTGTCAATGGCCTTCATCAGCGGGGCAAACGACGGGTCCATGCCGTGCGCCTGGGCCGTCTCCGCCAGCGACTTGACGTGGCTCCGCAGGTCCTCCGCGTAGCGCGGCACGTCGTACGGCAGCACGTCGGCGTTGGCGAGGCGGAGGGCCAACGTGCCGTCCACCCGCGCGAGCGCCGGGCCGTAGACGAAGCTCGTGTCGGCGAAGCGCTTGTACCACGCGAAGTTGTCGTACGCGGAGTGGTAGACGGGCGTATTCCCCGAAAAGCCGACGCTGCCCGACGGCACGCCGGCGTACGTGTAGAACCCCACGTGATCGGAGCCTCCGCCGAGGTTGCCGAGCAAGTCTCCATCGTCGGTCCGGTTCGCGAGGTGGTCATATACGGAGGTCGTGTCGTCGTCGGCCCCCGGATACGACACCGATCGGGCGGCGTTGAGCAACGGGCCTTTCAGGGAGGGGGCTGCGGCCCCGCCGAAGTTCGCCCCGGACACGGCCCCATCGGCGTTGAGATAGGCGACCGCCCCGGCCTGGAGAGAGTCCTCCAGCTGTTCAACCCACTCGGTAGAGCCGAGGATGCCGTACTCCTCCGCGTCCCAGTGCGCAATCAGGATTGACCGGTCGGGGCGACAGCCGTTGTCCGCGAGGGAGCCCAGGGCCTCAGCCAGCGTCAGCAGCATGGCCGTGCCGCTGTTCGGATCCGTGGCCCCGAAGGTCCAAGCGTCGAAGTGCGAGCCGAGGATGATCCACTCGTTGGGATGCTCGGTGCCGCGGACGGTCCCCACGACATTGGTGGCGCGGGTGAGTTGCTTCGGCTGGTCCACCTTGAGGCGAACCGTGAGGTCGGGGCCGCCCGTGACCCGGTAGGCGAATGGCAGGCCGCCCTGCCAGCCGTTGGGGACCGCCTCCCCCGCCATGCGCTCCAGAATCTCCGTGGCCGAGCCGTGGGGAAGGGGCGTGACGGGAATCTCCGGCAGATCGGCCTCGCTCGGGTCAAGCCGGTCCACGTCGGCCTTCGCGCCCACCGGGAGCGACGGGCCATTGGGCGTGAGCGGATCGCCGCCAAGGGGCGTCAGGATCGAGCCGCGCTGGATCATGCTCTCGGAGAGGTACCGGCCCTCCGGATAGGGAATGCCGTCCGTGTACCCACCGTCGGCCGGATCCGTGTACATGAGAAGGCCGGCGGCGCCGTACTCTTCGGCGTACTTGGCTTTGTAGCCCCGAAAGTTGCCGCCGTACCGGGCAATCACGATCTTTCCATCGAGGTTGACCCCCATCGAGTCGAGCCGCTCGAAGTCTTTTTTCCGTCCGTAGTTGGCGTAAACAACCTCGCGGGTGATGTCCCCGGAGCCGGAGTACGCGTTCCAGGCGGGACGCAGGTCGGGATGGGCCGAGAAGCGGTCCTCATCGTGGATGAATTCCTGGCGGTTGAGCGGCTTGCGGACCGGCGTCACGAGGGCCACCTCCGTGTCGTACGCCGACTCGGGGGCGGGCATGTAAACGTCGTACGGGTACTCGGTCGTCGAGAGCCCGGCGGCCCCCATCACCGAGTCGATGTAGGCTCGGACGCGATCGTTGGCGGGCGTGCCGGCGGGGTGCGGCTCGTCCGTGAGTTCTTTCAGGTGCCGTCGGAAGGGGGCCGACTGGGGCTGGTCGGCAAGTTGCGCTTCGCAGGCCCGTTGCTGCTCGGCGTGGGACGGTGTGAACCCGGGCAGCGTGTCCTGGGCACGAGCAGGAAGGACGACAACAAGGAGGGTCAAACAGGCGAATGCGCAATATCGCATGAGGGGCAGTGGAAACGAGAATAGGGAGTGGGCGGATCGTCAATCACTCGAATTCCGGCTCCACAATCAAGCTCGGCGGGATGCCGTCCCGAAGCAGCCGGTCGGTGAGGCGGAGGAGGCGCTGCTGCTCGGGCCAGGCAAGCCGGTCGACGGCCTCTTGTGCGGGGAGCCACGCGAAGGCGTCGTGCTCATCGTCAAGCACGGGATCTGCAGGAAGGGCGGCGGCAAAAGCGGGGATCAGGTTGATGCGGTCGGCGTGCCACTCATAGAACGCGTTCATGGACGGAATCGTCCAGAACTGAGTCGGGGCGTGCCCGGTCTCTTCCCGCAGCTCGCGGCGCGCCGTCTTCCACGCCGCCTCGTCGTCCTCGATCTTGCCGCCCACCATGCGCCACTGACCGGTGTGCTCGGTGCCGGGGGCCCGGCGGAGGAGCAGGAACTCGGGGTTGATGGACTGCTCGCGGTACGGGTATACGTCAACGACGCGGATGGAGGAGCGGGGCATGAGCAACGAGGAGCAGTAGAAGGCGGTCACCGAAGAGGAACTAGGGCCGGGCCTCCCTGAAGAAATGTGCATGCATGGTTGTTTTCAACCAGGGAACTGCGCGATATGGGCGTCAATTAGACCTTTGACTTTGTCCTGACGCTCGAATAGACCCATGCAGCGACTTCGCTCCATTTCGGCGTGGCTGCTGCTTGTGGTGTTCGCCGCGGGGGGCATCGGGGGGCCCTTCCTCCACCAGGTCCACCACGCCTCCGAGCGGGCCGCCCCGACCGACCGGTCCGACCACAGCGTGGACGTCCACACGACAGAGGGAACAGTGTGGACCGACGAGGCCCCCGATCTCTCTACACTGGACTGCGACCTGTGTGCTCGGCGGCTTTCGGTCGTGACCCCGGCCCCTGCGCCGTTTATGGCTCCCCAGCAGGGGAGCACGACAGAGGTTGAGCATCGCTCGCACGTCGCCTCGGCGACGGTCTTCAACGATTGGTTTGTTCGCGGGCCTCCATCTCTCCTTGAGGCCCGTCCGGCCGCCGCGTAGCCAGCTCCACTCGGACCGACGCCCTGCGTCGCCCTGGGACTCCATCGCTCAGTGTCTCGATGCGGGTTCGTCCGGGACCCGTCTCCTCACTGGGCGTTCTGGAAGAAAGAGGTGCACATGGCGGGGACGGACGGGACGTGTCTTTGCCTTCCCGTGCTCCTCTGGCATAGAGGAGCAATCCTCCTCGCTCCGTTGCACCGATCTCTATGTCTCTATGACCGTCCGTACGTCTCTCGCAGGATTCCTTTTCTGTGTGCTGCTCAACCCGCTCGCCACACACGCCCAATCTTCCCGCGCCACCGTCACCGGTACGGTCACCGACGAGGACGGCGCGCCGTTGCCGGGCGCCCAAATTGTTGACGTGGCTCTCCAGCGTGGCACCACCGCCGGGCCCGATGGCCGGTATACCCTTGATGGCCTTCCGGACGGCGATCACACCCTTGAAATCCGATTTGTCGGCTACCAGACCGCCGTGCGCACCGTGACCCTTGCGGCTGGAGAGACCCGCCAACTCGACGTGTCGCTCGAGACTCAGGTGCTGGAGACGGACGGCGTGACGGTCACCGGCACGGCCCGAGCCCGCAGCACGCTCACCACACCCCAGAGCGTCGACGTGCTGGGCGCCGACGACCTCGACAGTGGGGGCGGAGCGGCCCTCGGAGCGCAGCTCTCGGAAAATGTCGCCGGGGTTTCCTCTATTCAGACCGGCGCGCAGGCAGGCAAGCCGGTCCTGCGCGGCCTCTCGGGCAACCGCATCCGTGTGCTCAAGGATGGCATCGCCCAAGAATACTACCAGTTCGGGGTGCGCCACTTTCCCACCACCTCCTCGAATGAGGCCGAGCGCATCGAAGTCGTGCGTGGGCCCAGCAGCATTCAGTACGGCTCCGATGCCCTTGGGGGCGCGATCAACGTTATTACCAAGGATGCCCCCATCGCCGACGTGGACGAGACCCGGCTGGGCGGCACGTTCCGCTCCCAGTATTTCACGAACAACAACGAGCGGGCCGTGAGTCTCGATCTGGAGGGCGCACGCGGCCAGGTGGGCATCCGGGCTGGGTTCGAGCGCCGCGTTGCCGACAACTACACCGCGCCCAACGAACCGACCTTTTTTGCCACGGGCAACGGCGGCACCTTTGGCGACCCCAAGTACACGGGCGAGGTACCCTTTACCAACTTCGAGCAGTGGAGCGTATACGCTCAGGTTGGGACGCAGGGCGACTTCGGCACCGTGCAGGTGTACGGGGACTACTGGATCAACCGGCACAACTTTCTGCTCCCCACGGGAGGGCCGGGAGCGGAGAACGCGGACGGCCTCGGCCAGAACCTGGAGCACGGAAACCTCGTGGCGAAGGCCAACCTCGTGGCCGACGGTTTCGTGGTGCGGCCTCGCCTGAGCCTCCAAACCTCCATTCGGCAGTCCGGCAACTCAGGCGGAGAGCAGACGCTCGGCTACATTGACGACAACGGTGGCTTCGGTGACTTTGATTATCCGCTCGACCTAAAGACCGACATCTACACCGGGCGCCTCGAGGTGACGCACCCGAGGGTCGGGGCCGTGAGCGGTACGCTCGGCGCAGTGGTACAACTGCAGGATGCCCAGACGCGGTCCGGAGGGCTCCAGCCCTCGGCAGGCACCTGGAATGTGGGGCTTTTTGTGTTCGAGGAAATCGATCTGGAGCCGTGGACTTTCAATGCAGGAATCCGAGGCGACTTCCGGACAATAAAGGCTGAAGAGACCCCGAAGACACTGACAGATCCGGCGGTTGCCGAAAACACCGACTTGGAAAACGACTACCTCACCCTCTCTGGGGCGCTCGGTGCCAACGTGGTCGTAGCCGAGGGGGTGGCCCTGGCGTCCAACCTGAGCAGTGGCTTCCGCGCACCGAGCGTCTTTGAGCTTTACGCCAACGGGGTCCATGGGGGCGTGGCCGCCTTCCAGGTGGGCAATCCAGACCTCGATCCGGAGCGGGCCTACAGCGCCGACGTGTCGGTGCGGGTGCGGCGCGACCGCCTCACCGCCGAGCTCACCGGATACGTCAACGCCATCAACAACTACATCTTCCTGGAGAATACGGGCGACAATCGTGGACCGGAAGGAAATGGTCCCCCGATATACGAAGCGAGCCAGACCGACGCCGTGATTCCGGGCGTCGAGGCCAAGGTGGAGGCCCAGCTGCAGCCCTGGCTGCACGTGGGCGGGCAGGCGACCGTCCTTGGGGGCACCGGCAACGGCCTTGGCAACAACGGGACCGACGGGGACCTGCCGCTGCTCCCGGCCAACAATGTACAGGGCTTCATTCACCTCACGCCCAGCGACCAAGGGCTGCTCCGCAGTCCACGGATTGAGGTGGACCTGAAGCGCGCCTTCGACGAAGACGCGGCGGGGCGGTTTGAGCCGTTCTCACAGTTCGACGAGGGATTTGGCCCGCCATTCGGAACGGCGTCCACGAAGGCCTACACGACGGTTGACGCGTCCGCCGAAGGCCGGTTTGCCCTCGGCTTCGGGGGAAAGCCTTCCCTGCGTGTGGCGGTGCACAATGTGTTCGACACCACGTACCGCGACTTTTTGGACACCTACAAGGGCTATGCCCTGTCGCCGGGGCGGGACGTGCGTGTGTCGCTCACAGTACCGTTTTGAGCGTGGGACCTTCCGTCGCCGGGAGCGCACGGAGGCCCGACGAGGAGGACGGAAGGTTGTAGTTTCCCGCCCGGTGCCCCCTTCCGCCCGGACGCATTTCTTCCGAGACGGCGGTCATTCCTCCTCCGCGAAGAGAATCTCCAACCACTCCACCTCCATTACGCCGGGCTTACGGTGCCGGACCGGCGCCTCGAGGTGCTCGATGAAGGGGGCCTCGGCGGACAGTTGGACAGGACGGGGGCGCACATACGTGGCGATGCTGTGCCGGCGCACCATGGCAGGATCCTCCGCGATCAAAGTGGCGAGGCGCTCGCACGCCCCTGCGTCGAGCGTGTCGGCGGACGGCACGGCATAGGCGGCCCGAAGCGTTCCGGGAGCCGCCGCGCGCGTCACTGTGACACGGAGAGCAATGTAGTTCTCACGGATGTCCTGTCCCAGGTACCGGGCGGCCGACAGGTTGGGGACGGCCCGCAGGCCCGGCTGTGCGGTACACTGCGCCGGACGGTCGGCGGGGGCGACCGTAGCCCACTCTCCACCCCGCCACGGGTTCGTCCTGAGGGCAACGCGGTGGGACGCCGGGCCAAGGTTGGAACCAAACAGGACCAGGTCGAAGCGCTCGACCGGGGGGTCCGGCTGTGCCGGGGCCCACGAGACGGCCCCGAGAACGGCGAGCAGGACTCCCCCGAGAAGAAGGACGCGACGGAGTGTCATGGCGAGGTGTGGGTCGAATCAGTGAGCGTCACAGTGATACGGGCGGGCCCCTGCCCATGCACTTGGAGGCGTACGCCCTCGGCCTCCGGCGGCGTCTGAGCCCGGCCGTCGACGGTAATCTGCTGCACGGCCGGGTCTGTCTCCACAGGGAGGGGAAAGAACCGTCCTTCGAAGGGCCCGTCGAATCGGTAGTGGAGCGTGGCGGACTCCTGGTTCACCCAGAGGGTGAGGTACAGGAAGTTGAGGAGGGCGTGCTCCATGGCGTGGTAGGACGTTTTCGTCCGTACGGCCTTCGCCCCGTCCACGACGTTGCCGTCGAGCGTCGTGCGGAGCACCGTCCCGCCGCGCGTTTCGTCTACGAAGGCCTTATTCCAGAAGCGTGCCCCAGACCGAAACGCATCGAGGTAGCGCTCCTTGCCCGTTGTTCGGTAGGCGTACAGCTGTAGCATGTTGCCGTAGGCCTGCACCCACCACACGGCCGTGTCCGGGTGCTGGGACAGATCGGTGCGCTTAAGCTTGTGCAGCCACGCACCGGTCTCTTCGTGGAAGGCGTGCTTTAGGAGCTTATCGGTAAGTGCAAGGCCGGTGCGACGATATTTTTTGCTGCCCGTCAGGGCGTGGAGGCGAAGCAGCAACCAGGCTACCTCCAGGTTGTGCCCTACGTTGAGGTGGCTATTCTTCGAGTCCTCTGGGAGGAATGTCCAGTCCCGTGCGAAGCGCTCTCGAATCCATCCGCGGTCGCCCTGCATGCGAGTGAGGGTCAGATCCATGATGCGCTCAGCCTTTCGGAGGTAGGTAGAGTCGCGGGTGGCGGGGTAAAGGTAAAGCAGGTAGCCGGACAGCGGGGCCAGTTGGGGCGAGAAGTCCTTGACGGCGTTCTTGACGGAGCCATCACGGGTGAGCACGTCGACGTACCCGCCGTACTGTTCGTCCCAAGCATGCTCCTGCATGAAGCGGCGTGAGCGGACGAGGTACTTCCGGGCCGTGGAGTCGCGAGTAACGATGTAGTAGAGAGCGAGGCCTGTCGTTGCGTAGATTTGCATGAACAGATCTTTGCTCGAGTCGGCCACAGCACCGGATGGATGGATGGCATTGTACCAGCCCCCGAAGCGCTCATCCCATCCGTGCTCAACCATGAAGTCAAACGTCTTCCGGGCCTGTTGGAGGAACGTCTTCCGGCCGCTCATCAGGTACCCGGCAGAGTAGCTGTAGAGGTGCCGCGCGAGCATCCCTGGATACTGATGCGTAGTGTCGGTGGGGGTCCAGTTGCGGTCCAGTCCAGAGTAGAAGCCGCCCATTGCATGATTTCGGGCGTGCTCGGTCCAGGCGGGGAGGATGTTCGTGACGCCCTGCGCCTTCCAAATGGGCCCTTCCAAGAGTGAATCCGTAGGCTGTGCGCGGAGGGCCGAGGGGGCACTGCCAAGCAGGATGGCGACGCCGAAGCACAGAGCAACGAGGCGACGAGGAAACATGGGGAGGCGAGAGATTTACGGAACGGCGGGATCTATGAGGACAGTGCAGAAACATCAGGATAAGGAAGCGCGCGTACCGGAATCCAATTTTCCTGCAAGACAAGCGCGTGACAAGATGTGGTAGGGATCCGAAATTCACCCGGGCCGGCAGGAAGCGGGCGAGGCTCCCGCTCGTCCGACCGCTAACGGCTACGCAGGGCCCAGTCGAGGGCAGGGCTCTACGAAAAGGGAGTCCAGTACCGAGACGCCGATCTTGTGGCTCGGAACTGGATCTGCGGGCGAACCGGCTTGCGGGACGTGGTGCCCACACGGTTGACGACGACACATGCTTTTCTTGTCTTTAACTTGCCCAAGTAGCAGAGAGGACGTTCCTTCCCGAAGCTGTCTTTCCGACACACCGCACAGACCCCAGCGCCTTTCCGCCGATGGCCCCTTCGCCCCCGAATGAACAGAGCAATCCGTCGGACCTGCAGTCGCGTGTCGAGTCCCTGGAGCGCACCGTCGCCGACCAGAAACAGGCGCTTGATGACCTGCGGGCAGAAGTGCAGCGGCTCCGGTCGGTCGTGCACGAAACAGCCGTCGAGGAGGCTCCCGATTCGGAGCAGGCAGGGACAGAATTAGCCACGTCAGAAGACGGAGCAACCGAGCGAGATGAGCGAACAGCGTCGGCAGGAGAGGAACCCTCTGTGCAGGAACGGGCCGACGAACCATCGGGGTCCGCTGCCCCTGCCCCGTCGCCCTCGGCACGGGCCGACGAGGAGCCTACAGCGGACCGGGCGTCGGAGAGTGAGACGGAGGAGCCGTCGCCGTCCCTCCTGGATCGTCTCGCCACTCGAGCGAGCCTTAGCAGTGAGGACTGGCTGAACTACGTGGGCATCGGCCTGCTGCTCTTTGGCGTTGCCTTCCTGTTCAAATACTCCGTGGAGCAGGGCTGGCTGGTGCCAAAGGTCCGCGTCGGGTTTGGGGGGGCATTGGGCATCACTCTCCTGGTAGCGGGACTGCGCGTTTACAGCACGCGTCGGCGGCTCCGGCAGGTGCTTCTGGGGGGCAGCAGCGCAACGTTCTACACGACGGTGTTCGCTGCCTACCAGCTGTACGGCCTGGTTTCCTACCCCGTCGCGTTTGCAAGCATGGGGACCGTCACTGTCGCAACCATCGCTCTAGCCGTTCAGCAGGACGAGCCCAGCCTTGCCATCATCGGCACGATCGGAGGGCTTGGGACCCCCTTCTTCCTCCCCAGCCAGGTTGGAGGAGTAAGTGGGTTTTCCGCGTACATCTGCACAGTGTTGGGCGGGGCCTGTGCAATCTTCCTAGCGCGCGGATGGCGATCGTTGCTCTACACAACGGTTTTCGGGGGATGGGGAGTGCTTCTGGTGGCCGCCTTCCGGGCCGGCGTGGTGGGCCCGCGGCCCTCCGACGCCTGGGCGTTGCAGGCCGGCATCGGAGTATCGTGGGGGCTACTGGCGGGAACGCCGGTCCTGCGTGCCTTGCTCCGGGCGCGACATCCCCACCGGTGGCCGGTCTCATCGCTTCCCAGCTGGGCTAGTCAGCTGGTAGGAACGGACTGCCCCGCGTACGGACTGGTCATGGCGTCGCCACTTCTGGCCCTGCTCGGTTCGCGCCTCCTTTGGGACGCTGGCCCTAACACCTGGGCCCTCGTCGCTGGCGGAGGAGCCGTGCTCTACGCGGGAGCGTACGGCGGACTGAGACGGGCTTCCCTTCCCCGCTATGCTCCAGTGCATGGGCTCGTAGCTGCTGTGCTGGCGGCCTACGGGCTCAGCGAAGCCCTCGACGGCAGCCCGCTGCTCGTGGCCTGGGGGGTGGAAGGACTCCTGCTGCTGGTACTCGCCCGCCGCCTGGACGAAGGACGCCTTCGGGTTGCCGGACACCTGCTCTTCGCAGTGCTGACTGTCGGGCTCGCAGGGCGCCTGGCCAGCACCAGTCCCAATGCTGCCCCTCGTCTCCTGCGACCGGCAGTACTGAGCGAGTTGGTCGTACTTGGGCTCGCATTGGCGGCCTCCTTTCGCACACGACGACGCCTGCTGTACTGGACCTACCGGAGTGTTGCCCTGGTGGGATGGCTGGCGTGGTGGGCGGGCGAACTGATCCCGGTGACGGACGGAATCTCGTACGCCCTTGTCGTGTGGGCCACAACCGCGGCGGGTCTTGCCGCGCTGGCCCCCCGCCTCGAGGATGGCAGATTTCTTCGGGGAGCCACGCACCTGATCTTCGCAGTTATTGCCGGGCTACTGGCCGCACAATTTGTACGTGCGGACGCCGCGGATTTAGCCCTCGTCTCCGTGCCGGCCCTCGGCAGACTAATCGTGCTGGGGCTTGCGCTGGCGTCCGTCCGGTACATGCAGTTCGCGGCGCTGCGAACGGTTTACCAGAACGTCGTACTGGCGGGGTGGCTGGCGTGGTGGGTCAGTGAACTCGCTCCCCTCGCCAACGGACAGGCTTATGCCTCGGCGGTCTGGGGCGCGACCGCGGCGGCTTTGCTCGTTGGGGGGGCCTGGGCGAACGCCCGTTCCGTTCAGTTCAGCGGGCTCGCCACGCTCGGCCTCTTCGTCGCCAAGCTCTTCCTCGTCGACCTTGCCTCCCTGCCGGCCCTCTGGCGGATCGCGCTGTTCTTGGGCTCCGGGATCGCGTTTCTCGCGATTAGCTATTTGCTCCCCGGGTTCATGGTCGGCCAGCCGAAAGGTGCTGGTGCATCGGGCGGGGAGGTCTCCAAGTCCTGATCGTCTCCGGCCCTGGTTGGATGCCTGCGTCGGATGGAGGATAGTGCGACTTTCCTCAGAATGGATTTGACGTGCAGGCAGAGGGGACGGTCGCTGCCCGGTGCTAGCCCGCATCCAAGCCCGTTCGGTTCTAGCCCTCCGTCTCCGGGGCTGGCTGTTGCAGGCTTCGAAGGCGGTCCCAGCGGTAGATCCCAGCGTTGTGCCCGTCGTCCCACGTGATACGGATGCCAACGCTGCCGGCAGGCTCGACCTGCAGGTCTGTCCATTGCTTCTCCGGATCGGAACTCGTCTCGTCTGGTGGGTCGATATGGTCGACCGTGTGCCCCCGGCAATTGGCGCACGTGCACGCCTCACGGAGCCGCTGGAGAGGGAATACCGAGCAAAACCCGTCGGCCCATTCTACCGTGAGGGTCTGAGCGTCCGTGTCAATCCGGATACGGGTAGGGTTGGGCGTGTTCTCCATAGCGGCGAACGGAGAGACAAGGTGAACCAGCGCTCGCGAGCGCAGTCAGACAAGAAACGCCGGACCCCTGCTGGGATCCGGCGCGCATCGATACAGTTCCAAGGGGCCCGCCAGGACAATGTTGGCGACGTTACTCCTCCTGGAACGGATACACGTCTTGAAGGAGGGCCTGAAGCTTCGTCCGTCCGCGGTTGATGCGGCTCTTGACAGTACCCATCGGAAGGCCCGTGATTTCCGCAATCTCGTCGTAGGCAAGCTGCTGAATGTCGCGCAGAACCACGACCTCGCGGAAGGCCGGCGGAATCTCGTTCATCGCCTCCTGGATGTAGTGGTCCTGGATGGTGCTTTCCGCGTGCTTGTCCGGCGAGAACGACTCGTCCGGAATCTCCATCTCGTACTCCTCATTGTCGCGGTTCACGGACTGAATCGACTGCATCCGCCGTCGCTTCCGCTTCCGATACTCAGACCGCGCCAAGTTTCCGGCAATGGTGTAGAGCCACGTCGAGAACTTTGCGATGCGGCGGTAGGAGTGCCGATTCCGGTGGACGCGCAGGAACGTTTCCTGCAGAAGGTCTTCACACCGCTTCTTGTCCCCCAGGAAGCGGTAGAGATACTGCATCAGGCGGTCGGAGTACCGATCCACCAGGATGTTGAACGCCTCCACCGTTCCAGCCTGGAACTGGGACATGAGATCCTCATCGCTCATCTCCTGCAGGGCCTCTTGCTGATCGAAGGCACTCTTGTCCTTCGAGGTGGTCTTTGTGGTGACGACTTCCGCTTTGTCCTTCGCCATATATGGACTGTGGTCGTTCCGAGTGAAAGTGCCGAACGTTAAGGGCTGTAGCGTAACAGGCCAGAATTTGCAAAACACTCCGCTAAATCGCAAGCGGAAAGTGCAACAAATTAGGCATGTAGCTACGTGTTCCCAACGTGCAATCACGCACTATTATTGTAGAGCAAAATGCGATCCAGGAGGGGGGCTATTGAAAAGGGCTCCCCAATATTTTGTGAAGGGAGTGCAAGATCTGCCATAACTACAGAAACGAATGAGCAGAACTCATGGTGAGGGCCGACGTTTTGTCTGGCGATGCGGAAAGCATGTCTCGATGTTGTAGGCGCTCTCGGAGACTAGCCTCTCTGATGATCACCTGGAGTGACACGTTGTCCATGATCGTGCACGACCTGGGTCGACGAGTTGTCGATTGCACTCATTCTCTTCGTTGATCCTGCGCAATGTCTGTTACGGAGAAGAACCAGTCCTCGTCCACCGAGACATCGATCGTGATCCACGGAGGGGCGGGATCGATGCGTTCCGACGAGATGAGTGAGGAAAAGCAGAGTGCGTGTCGCGACGCTCTCCGCGCCGCCCTCCGGGACGGAAATACCGTACTCCGAAGCGGGGGCAGTGCCCTGGATGCTGTGGAAGCAGCCGTCACGACGATGGAGAGCATCCCACTTTTCAATGCGGCCCGAGGAGCCGTCCTGACGAGTGAAGGCACCGTTGAGTTGGAGGCCGCGATCATGGATGGAGCAACCCGTCGCGCCGGAGCACTGACGGGAGGAAAAACCGTGAGGCATCCGATCCGTGCGGCCCGAACCATCATGGACGTGTCTTCTCACGTGATGCTGGCTCAGGATGGGGCTGAGGCCTTTGTGCGGGAGCAGGGACTCGAGACGGTTGAGAACGACCACTTCATCACGGCGTCCCGTCGCTCAAGTCCCGAAGAGGGCGAGTCCTCCTCCGAAACTTCGGGCGCCGAGTTCGAGGCCTCTGGTACGGTCGGCGCCGTTGCCCTCGACGAAGACGGCAATCTGGCCGCGGGAAGCTCGACGGGGGGAACGTCGGGTAAGCATCTGGGCCGCGTCGGCGACTCGCCGCTCATCGGAGCGGGCACGTACGCCCACAATGCGGCGTGCGCTGTCTCGGCCACGGGGCAAGGAGAATTCTTCGTCCGGGGAGTGGCGGCCCACGACATCGCTGCCCGCATGCGCTTCGGGGGTGTCGCCCTCGAGGAGGCAGTCCGCTCAACAATCGGTGAGATCGAGGCACTCGGGGGTGTCGGCGGGGTCATTGCGCTCGATCGTGACGGCAACATCGCCATGCCGTTCAGCACCAGTGGCATGTTTCGGGCTTGTGTCGACACGGAGGGGCGGACCCGCATCCGCATTTTTGCGCAGGACAGTGGCGAGTGAAATTGTGCCTTACGCCGGAATGCACCGGACACTCGGACCCGCCCGCCAGAAGCTGAGTTCTGGGAGCCTCATTGGCCAACAAGACGGGGACGACTTTCACGCGATGGGAGCCCCTCAGTCTACGCCAGTCGGCTCATAGTACGCACCACAAATTCGGAGGACGGAGAGTTCGACCGGGAAGCAGCAAGATCCTGCATGAGTCGCACTTCGAATTGAAGCAGTGACCGTGCCTCTGCATCGTCGGCGATACAGTGCAGAGCTGCGCGCATCTCATCGTCGGCCAAGTCCCCATCGAGGAGCTTTCGTACGGCCGCGTCAGGATCAGAGCATCTCATGGTAGGGCTCCAGGAGCCGTCGAAGTTTTTTGCGAGCACGGTGCACACGCACCTTCAGGGCACTCACCGACACGTCTAGTCGCTTCGACATGGCCTTGTAGGTGAGCCCGTCCCGGTACTTGAGCAGCAGCGGGGTCGCGTACGTCGCCGAAAGTTGTTCCAGGGCAGCCCACAACTGGTCCCCGCGCTCCTCTGCGACGAGCTGATCGTCCTGCTTCTTCGTGCCGTTGGCCACGACGTTTCCGTCCTCCCGTTCGGTGTGGGCGAAGGGGTATGTGTCGCGACGTACGTTCTTGGCGTAGTCGCGACAGCAATTGAGGGCAATGCCGTAGAGCCACGACGCGAACCGGTCTGGGTTCTGAAGGTCGTCGATTCGACAGTACGCCTTCAAGAACACGTCCTGGGCCAGGTCCTCGGCGTCTTCCTGCTGATCGGCATACTGGTGCGTGAGATCGAACACCATGCCTTCGTACCGCTCGATGAGGACCCGGAAGGCGTCCCGGTCGCCATCTTGCACGCGGCGGGCACATGTGCCGTCGGGGTCGTTTCGGGACATTGGAGACAGGTAGGGGCTCGAAAGAAAAACGAGGAGGAACGATCGAACTTGGTCGTCGATCGTCCCACACGTGAGGAGCACCGGACTTGAGAGCGCGCTCAGCATGGCGCTGGGGCGCCCAGTCTGGTGCCAGCCCCTTACTTCCGCGGGGTGGAGAGTTTCTTACCATGAGGTGGGGATTCTCCAATGATTGGCTGAGGAAACCTTGAGGAGCGGACACAGGGCCGAAAAAGAGGGAATTCCCCGACATCGCGAGTCCCACTTGAGCTTCCTAGAGTTGAGTTGTCCCCTGGAGGCTTCGCTTCTGGCGCGTAGAGCGCCGATTGGGGAACGAGTCCCGTATCCCTTCCGCCAGGAGGTGGGCCGTGGCGGCGCCCCCGATGAGCAGGCGCGGCCGCCGCCTGCAGGCCCACATGTCAGGTTAGACCCTGCGATCCGGGGAGGGCCAGTGGACGAAGCAGGGGAGAAGGGGTTACAAGGCCTAGCGCCTTTGCGCAGGGGACACCGATTTTGGACAGACCCTTCCGGGAGGGAGTCCCGATGCAAACCAGTCTTCTTGGGGACACTGGCCGATCTTCGAGCGTCTTCTGCATTCTCCGAGGTGTTCCTCCGGCCTTGATGAAGTGTCGGGCACCCCGCTACAGGACTCGCTTAGGCGCCGTCCGTGCACGTTTTCCGCTATGTCTCGGCGCCGCATCCACTCACGGAGCCAGGTTCCGAGCGCCGCACCGTTGAGGCCCCGGCTGGTTTTGGGCGGTGCGGGGCACCGCTGCCGGAGACGTCTTCCCGATCGGTGCCCCAGCCGCTGCTGTTCGGGAAAGCCGCCGACCTGAGAGAACTGGCTGCGTTGGGGGAGAGGTGGAGAGGGGAGCGCGCCGGCCTCTTAGAGGCACAGAGAAAAAGCCCCCGTCGCCGGACGGTGACGAGGGCTCTGATAATCCCGACAACTCGAACGGAAAGCGATCGCCTACGAAGCCATCTCTGCAGCGTCTCGCTTGAGGGCCCCGACATGGCTCAGTTCCTCCCAGGGGAAATTGGGCCGGCCGAAGTGCCCATACGCGGCGGTCTCCTGGTACCGGGGCTTCAGGAGGTTGAACCGCTCGATGAGGGCCGCGGGAGACAAGTCAAAGTGTTTCCGTACCATGTCGCACAGCTCAGTGTCAGGGAGGACCCCCGTGCCGTTCGTCGAGACATCGATCGAAACCGGATCGGCCACGCCGATAGCGTAGGCAAGCTGTACGATGGCCTCGTCGCAGAGCTCGGCGGCAACCAGATTTTTGGCGACGTGCCGGGCAGCGTAGGTGGCGCTCCGGTCTACCTTCGACGGATCCTTGCCACTGAACGCGCCCCCGCCGTGGGCTCCTTTTCCGCCGTAGGTATCCACGATGATCTTCCGGCCCGTAAGGCCCGTGTCCCCGTGCGGCCCACCCGTGACGAAGCGCCCGGTCGGGTTTACGTGGAGGATGACCTCGTCGTCCAGAAGGTTCTCCGGCAGGGCACGGGGCAGAAGGACATCGCGCACGTCTTCCTTGATTTGCTCCTGCGGAACACCGTCGTCGTGCTGCGTGGAGACGACGACGGTGTGCACACGCCGGGGCGTCATGCGGTCGTTTTCGTACTCGATTGTCACCTGGCTCTTCGAGTCGGGCCGCAGATAGGGCATCTTCTCCGTCTCTTTCCGGAGATAAGCGAGTTCCTGCACGAGCCGGTGAGCAAACGTAATGGCCATCGGCATGAGCTCCGATGTTTCCCGGCAGGCATACCCGAACATGAGGCCCTGGTCGCCGGCGCCCTGCTCCTCCCCACCGTCGACTCCCCGACTGATATCCCCGCTCTGTTCGTGGAGGCTGCTGATGACCCCACACGAGTCGGCGTCGAACCGAAGGCGGGGATCCGTGTATCCAATGTCCCGGATGACGTCGCGCGCAATTTCACGGGCCTCAACGTGCGCCTGCGAGGTAATCTCTCCGCTAAGCACAACGAGCCCCGAGGTGACGAGCGTTTCGACCGCAACCCGACATTGCGGATCTTCCGCGAGGTGAGCGTCCAGAATGGCGTCCGAGATTTGGTCGGCAATCTTATCGGGATGACCTTCGGAGACCGATTCGGAGGTAAAGAGGTAGGCCATGAACAGAGACCGGTGCGTGTGATAGAGAGTAGTCCGTTCCAGAAAAGCGGGCAATCACTCCCAGGATAAGAGTAGCGCCCCCGACAGTTTCACGCAAAGGGGCGACAACATAAGGAGCGGGCCTGTGATTGCCAACGTTCGTTTGTAAAGAATGGAGAGAGCAGACGCACGGGGCGGTCCGGAGAAGAGCCAGCCAGTGCAAAGCTTGCGTCAAACGGAGGGGGGACGTTGCTTCTCCACAGCACTGGTTGTAGTTTTGCGTGACTGAACTCTGTCTGGTCCTCGCGGACCCTAGCACCTGATCCTGGGACCCGCAGCCCCACATCGCCACATTGGTCGTCCCGCACTGAGCGGTACGCCACCACGGGGACGCGGCCCGATGCAGGTGCTTCCATCGTCTGTTTAGCACCCATCATCAACGACACTGCCAAACAATGGCTAGCGACATCGAAGGCACGGTAAAGTCGATCATCGTGGAAAAGCTGGGCGTCGACGAGTCGGACGTCACGCAGGAGGCCTCGTTTACGAATGACCTCGGGGCTGACTCCCTTGACACCGTCGAGCTCATCATGGAGTTCGAGAAGGAGTTTGATCTCACGATCCCGGACGAGGAGGCCGAAGAAATCGCCACAGTCGGCGATGCGATCGGATATCTTGAGGAGAAGGTGTGAGGGGAGTACCGTCTCTTGCCCGGCGGGGTCTACCATCGATCTTGTGGAGCTCGCCGTGTGCTCGCGCTCCCAGGCGTCCGTCCAGAGTCGAGTCGGGGCACGAGACGCGCAGCGCACGTTCGAGCACGCTTATTTTCTTTGACGCGGTATGGCTGATACGTCACGTAGGGTTGTCGTTACGGGCATGGGGGCGCTCACCCCTCTCGGGCTCTCAGTGGACGAGTACTGGGATGGGCTCGTAGCGGGCCGCAGCGGTGCGGCGACCATCGAATCGTTCGACCCGGACGGGCTCCGCGTGACCTTTGCCTGCGAACTTGACGGCTTCGAGGCGAAAGACCATCTCGATTCCAAGCAGGTGCGCCGGATGGACCCCTTTACCCAGTATGGCCTCATTACGGCCAATCAGGCCGTGCAGGACGCTGGGCTTGAGCCGGACGCCATGCCGCAGGACCAAAAGGACCGCATCGGGGTGGTGTACGGCACCGGCATTGGAGGAATCCTAACGTTCCGGAATCAGGCCGAAGAGTTTCTAGAGGGAGGGGAAAAGCGGACGTCGCCCTTCTTCATCCCGAAACTCATCCCCGACATTGCGGCCGGCCAGATTGCGATGCAACATGGCTTTCGCGGGCCCAATCACGCCATGGTGTCGGCCTGCGCCACCGGCAACCACAACATCGGAGACGCCTACCGCATGATTCAGCAGGGGGACATGGACGCTGCCCTGTGTGGGGGAAGCGACGCGTGCGTCACCCGTCTCGGGATCGCCGGGTTCGCCAGCATGCGGGCCCTCTCCACACGAAACGACGATCCCGCCCATGCCTCTCGTCCCTTCGATGCCCACCGCGACGGTTTTGTGATGGGAGAGGGGGCCGGGGCGCTCTTCATTGAAGATCTGGAGCGGGCGAAGGCCCGCGACGCCGACATCTACGCAGAAATCCTCGGGATTGGCATGTCGGCCGACGCGCATCACCTGACCGCTCCCGATCCAGAGGGGGGCGGCGTGTGCCTTGCCCTCAACGGGGTCCTCGAAAATGCCGGGGTTGAGCCGACGGCGATCGATCACATCAACGCCCACGGCACCTCTACCCCCCTCGGGGACAAGGCCGAAACGAGGGCCCTGAAGAAGGTCTTTGGCGACCATGCCTATGATCTCAACGTGTCCTCCACGAAGAGCATGACGGGGCATCTGCTCGGCGCGGCCGGAGCAATTGAGGCCATCGCCACCATTCAGGCCCTCCGCCACGACGTGGTGCCGCCAACGATCAACTTTGAAGAAGAAGATCCGGAGTGTGATCTCAACTACACGTTCAACGAGCCTGCGGAGCGCCCGGTGAACGTGGCCTTGACCAACGCCTTTGGGTTCGGCGGGCACAATACGTCTCTTGCTCTCCGCGCGTACGACGAGTGAGGCGTCGCGGGGGAAGAGGGGGCAGGCGGGAAGCTGTCTACATCATGAAGAACCTGTGACGGCCCACTGCGTCTCGTTCCCCTCTCAGGGACTGTCCAGAAACGAAGTAGAACCTCAGATCTGCACCAGATCCCTGTCTAGCGAAACACGATCTCGTCTATGAGATCCGACTCAAGGGCCCCGTTAAGACGCTCGCGCCACTTGCGTCGGTTCATGTGCAGCTCCTGACGCCAGGCGGCCGAGGTGATTTTTACGTATAGCGTCGTCTCCTTCATCCAGGCCGACTCGGTGACGCTGTTGATTTTGGGGCCGGCCACTGCGGCCCAGGTTTCGACGACGCGAGCTTCGTCGATCTCTGCCTGAACTCCGAGCTCGTCGATGACCTCCTCGAGAACCTCGCCTAGCGGCCGGGGGTCGTCGTGTGCAGACATGGATCGGCGGGGGGCGGCGATAAGAAAA
Source organism: Salinibacter sp. (assembly GCF_042218895.1). NCBI lineage: Bacteria > Pseudomonadati > Rhodothermota > Rhodothermia > Rhodothermales > Salinibacteraceae > Salinibacter > Salinibacter sp. The sequence continues at coordinate 19,901 of NZ_JBDGQQ010000038.1, forward strand.
TCAGCAAAGGGACAGTCCTCTACGCCAGACAACGAGACGTGTGCCGGAATCCGGTCAAGGCGGGTGTTACCTTCATCCGCCGGAAGGCGGCTCTTCCCCTCGTAGGCAGCCTGGGACGCTAGAAGCACCACGGTGGGAGCATTCAATCGGTCAAGTTTTGGTATCGCTTTTTCAGTCGTTGGAATGACGCATCTTGCTTCTGTGCCCTCGCTCGTACTCGCAGCGGTTTTGGCTGTCGGTCCTCTGTCGGGCCTCTCGTCCCCTACCGCCGAGGTGAACAATAAGGCTGCGCCTCCCGATACGATACGGGTCACGCTCACGGAGGCGATCATCCGGGCGCTGGACGCCAGCCCCGAGGTTGAGCGCCGCCAGGCGAGTCGCCAATTCGCTGCGGCTCGGAGGGAGGAGGCGCAGGCAAATCGGTACCTCACGGACGTGTCCCTGAACACGGCCCATTCGTTTGCTCCGGGATTGGAGGATGTCCCATCCGGGGTGTCGGAAGATCGGCTCTACCTCGAGCCCGACCTTAACAACGACTGGTCCCTCGGGGCACTCCGTCCCTTCAGCCGGTTCGAGATTTCGGTGCGACAGCCCATCTGGACCTGGGGCGAGCTGTCAGGCAATATTCGGGCCGCCCGACACGGAGTAGACGTCGAGGCGGCTCGGGTGGACCAGAAGGCCCTGGAGGTGGCCGCCCGCGCGGGAAAAACCTACTACAACCTGCTTCTGACCAAAGAGCTCGAGCGGCTCGCCGATCGGACCCAAGAGGTCATCGATCGGGCCAAGCGAGAAATCAATCGTCTGCTGGACGAGGGAGATGAGAGCGTGAGCCAGGCCGATCTCTTCCAGACGCGTCTGACGGAGGAGGAAACCAAGCGTCGCATTGTAGAGATTGACCAGAACCAAGCAACGGCACGGTCGGCCCTACGACGCCAGCTCTTCCTGCCCGACGGGACGACGATTGCCCCGGCCGCCGACGAGCTCCAACCACTCCCGTTCTCCCTGCATCCAGACTCGCTCGACCACTACATCCAGCTCGCCCTGCAGAACCGTCCGGAAGTTGAACAAGCCCAGGCCGGTGTGAAGGCCCGGAAGGCCCTCGTAGACGTCGCACAATCGGACTACTACCCGAAGATTGGCGTGCAGGCCAGTCTGTCCCAGAGCATCACCCTGCCAGAGCGTCCCAATCCCGAAAATCCCTTCGTGGGGGACGCCTTCATGGGCACCGGGACGCGCACCGGCATCGGGATCACGCAGAATCTCAACTTTGGACAGATAGAAGCCCGGGTAGATCAGGCCAAGGCGAAGCTCAATGAGGTTCAGAATCAACAGACTGCCGCCCGGCAACTCGTGCGTTTTGAGGTGGAGGAGACCTATCGTAAATTCCTCATCGCGGAGACGAGCCTCAAGTCCCGAGACCGGTCCACGACCATTGCTGGCGAGTGGTTGCGAACCGAGCAGGTGAACTTTGACTTGGGCTTTGGGGACACCGAGAACCTTGTGAAAGCCGTCCGGGCCGATCTTAAGGCTCGCGCCCGCTACCTCGAAGCCATCAAGCGCTACAATCTCGCCGTCCTTCGGCTCCTACGCGCCACCGGAACGCTGACCAAGCGGGCCCGACGTGGCACGCTTCTTGACACGTCTTCCACAAGCGGGGGGTGAGGCAGCGGGGCACGTTCCCGTCACTTGAGCTTCCCTCGAACCGACCCACCTTTTCAAGGCATGCCAACGTACCGTTTTTCTGTTGTAGCCTTTTTCGTCCTCGCCCTGATGCTCGGAGGCGGTGTTCGGGGGGGGTGGGCGCAGGGCCCGTCCGCCACGGAGGCCAAGATTCGCCAGATGCTTGAGGAGCGGGACCAGCAGATCAAGACGATCCTCAAGGGGGAGGACGGGGACTACACGGCCAAGCAGCGTGAGCGACTGAAGGGGTTGATCAATGGGGTGATCGACTTCCGAATCATGGGCAAGCGGGCACTCGGGCCGTACTGGGACGATCTCAGTACGGAGCAGCGGGCGGAGTTTATCGATGTGTTCCGCGACGTGGTTCGGGCGCAGTCCATGAGTGACCTCGGGGTGTACAACTCAGAAGTCACCTATGGCCAGATCCAGGTACAGGGGGACAGTGCCTTCGTCCGCACTACAACCAAGTACGAAGGACGAACGACCCCCGTTGAGTATGTCCTGGAGCGACGCGGCGGGAAGTGGCGGGCCGAAGATATCATCATCGACGGCGTGAGCACAGCCGAGGGGTACGCGCGGTCCTTCCAAAACATCATCCGTAAGCGCGACTTCCAGACGCTCATGGAAAGCCTGAGGAAGAAGCGGGCCGAAGCGACCTCAAACGGTAAGTCCGACGGATGAGGCCCGAAGCCCCGATGTCGATCCCTCAGGCCGCGGCTCCGATGCGGTCCCCCACCTCGTTTGGGGAAGATGGAGGCCTCCCATCCAGCTTTCGCGAACCACGCCTGTGTCGAAGACTGCGGCTGCGTGGAATCGCGGATCGGGCTGTTCACGGGGCAGGTTCCGGCTGCGACCCGAAACGACCTTCGACCCTGGCGGAACCGTGGGGCTGGATGGGTGAACCGCGGACGCTGCTCGTTTGCACGGCTCCGCCCTGGGCTGCGGCCGCGACCACAGCGGCACAGCGCCGGAGGAGGTATGCTGGGGACGCCGGCTGGGCTGGGCAGTTCAGACCGTGCGGCGGTGGAGGCATTCCTGCTACTCAACGTCGAGCGGGGGGCTTCTACGCCACCTCCTCCGGCAGGGAGAGGTCCTCGAGGTCTCTGGCTCCCTCAACGGTCGCGACCTCAAGAGCGGTCGTCCCCACGTAGATCGAGAAGTTGAGGAGGCGGTCGATTAAGGTTTGGGTGAGCAGCATGCCCGCAAGGGCCGCCTCGGGAATTTGCAGGGCTCCTGAGAGCTCCACACCGGCACTCAGGAAGACGAGGCCTCGCGAGGGCACCAGGGGCACCTGGTTGATGATGATGTGGAGCGCGAGCATCGTGATCCAGCTCCCGACCGAAACGTCAGGAATCACCACTGCCCACTGCGTGACCTGGAATCCATTGTTCAACACGAAGCGGGTCAGGTGGCCGGCACCTATCAGCAGAAGGAGCGACGTGGGGAGCGTGAAAATGGCCTGACGGAAATTGATGCCTACGCTCACGACCAAGATGACGATCGCTACGCCGGCCGCGAGGGTCGACGTCTGGTCCGGAAGGTGCTTTTGGAGGAGTTCGATCTGCCCGGTGAGAAAAAAGAGGGCCAGCAGCAGGAACGCGACACTGGTGGAGGCGACCGAGGAAATGATCGTGTTGTCCTTAATCGTCCCGAGGACCTGCTGGTGTTCGAGGTTCGTGTTGCGCTGAGTCCAGAGATAGAAGTACGCCTCCCCCGAATAGCCGAGCACGTCGTTGTTCAGCACCCGCTTGCGGAGCAGAACGGGCAGGAGTGCCCAGGAGTCGGCATCCCAGGCCTTTCCGTACAGCACGACCTCCGTGAGGGGCAGCGTGGCGTACATCAGGAAAAGGAGAATGTAGAACCACGGAGTCGTAGGGAGTTCGCCCCAGACGCGTGCCCAGCCAATGTGGGTGAGCTGGTACGCGAGGTACGAAACGACCCCGAGCACGAAGAGCCAGCGAAGACTGGTGAGGATGCGCCCGCCTACCGAGCTGTCCCGAAACTGGGCCCATCGGACTCGGATCGCCTCAAAAAGATCGGAAAACCACTGCTGCATGGGGGAGAGGGAACTACCGAGACTCGCCGGAGGGATCATAGCCGAGGTCGCGCATGAGATCCGCGATCTGCGCACAGTGGATTCCCTCCCGAAACCGCTGCTCGGCGCCGGTGATGTCCGTCCAGCGCCGAAGACGGTCGGCATCGATGGAGGACCGTGCATACTCGCGAACCGGGTCGGGGAGAGAGCGGTCCTGCAGGGCGTACACCGACCGAAGATGCTCGCAGGGGGCCTCGCAGAACGCTTCGTACCGGAGGAGGTGATACTGGTCCCCGAATGCAGACCGGGCGTGGCAGTGACAGAGCTCTACCTGTGCCCCCCACAGCGCCAGCGCCTTCACGTACGGCACGGCTCCGCGCACAGCCTCCAGGCGGCGGAGTGCCTGTGTCGTGGAACCGCCGGGGGGAGCGTCGTGAAGCAGACGCCGGCCGGCCTCGAAGTATTCATCGAGGTGGTACGCCCCGAAGTAGGCGTGCTTGGAAAACACCCGGCGTAGGGTCCCGGACGAGAAAGGAATGAGACGACCCAACACAGGCCAGTCCATCCGTACCCGCTCGCCCGACGCGGTGGTCAGTTGGGACCAGACGACCGACCGGGGGTCGCGGACGAGATGCACGAACGAGCTGTCGGGAAAGGCCCGGGCGAGCCAAGACACCATCCAGAACGCGCGGTTAAACTGAAACAGGGTCTCCTCCGCCGTGTCGGCCAGGAGGTGCAGATAGCGTCTCAGTGCGCAGGCCTCGTCCTCCTCCCCGAGGGCCCGGTACTGGGGAGGGCCCTCCGGACCGAGATGTGCCCTCAGTTGCCCACAGAGAGGAGCGTATTCGGCGTAGAGTGATGACTTCGGATGATCGGGGTGTGCGGTCCTCGACTCCTGGATGTGATTGAGCAGGTTGGGGTGGAGGGGCTCGTAAAAGCTACGAAGCGTCCCGTCCCGGCGCAGTGCCCGGAAGAGGGCCGTCGTGCCTGATCGGAAAACACCCTGAAGAAGGAGCATGAGGAGCGCGGGACGGGGGAGGACAGCAGCGAGATCTGCCCTCAGTGCGAGGGCCAGGGGGGGCGAGGCGGAAAGAGGCAGTACTCGTGCTTCTGCGTCAAGGCGCCGACATGGAGAAAGATTCGGTGGGCGGTAGCATCCTCTGCAAAATCTGAGGGGGAGGTTGGGTCACGTCCCGTCACGAGCCAGGAGAGCGTACACGCGGTCGGCGACGCGGGACCAGCTCATTTCACGGACGGCCCAACGGCGCCCTTGCTGGCCAAGCGTCGAGGCAAAGTCGGAATCCGTGAGAATCCGGGTGGCCGCCTCGGCAAGCGCCTCTGGGGCACCGGGCGGTACGATCAGTCCAGTCTCGCCGTGCTGGATGGCGTCCGGAATGCCTCCGGTCCGGGCCCCAACGACGGGGGTCCCACACGCGTTTGCCTCCAGGAACACGATTCCGAACCCCTCGACGTCCGGCGGGTCCTCCCGAGCAGGCATAACGAACAGGTCGGCGGCGCTGTAGTAGGACGGGAGCGTTTCGTAGTCGACGTGACCGACGAACTGAACGTGCGACTGCACGTCAAGGTCGTCGGCGAGCCGCTCTAGGCGCGCCCGGTCCGGCCCTGTCCCCGCAACTACATATGTCACGTCGGGAACGGCCTGTGCGATGGTCGGGAGGGCATGAAGGACGGTGTCGATGCCCTTTCGGGAAACGAGGCGGGCCACCGTTAGCAGCAAGGACCGGCCGGAAAGGCCGAGGCGCCGCCGCAGGGAAGCCCCGTCACGGGGATAGAAGCGCTCCGGGTCCGTCCCGTTCGGGACAACGTGTGTACGGTGGGTCGGAACGCCGTGATTGTGCAGCAGGCCGGCCGTGTAGTGGCTCACCGGAGCGAACGTATCGACCTGCCGCAGGAGGAAGCGCCGCAGGCGGTCGTACGCCGGGCGCAGGGCCGACGTGGGAGCCGGGTTGAACAAGAGTTCACGGCCGTGTGCGGCACATACGATGCGGCGAGGCCATCCGACCAAGGCTCGGCTGAGGGCCGACGCCCCCACCGTCTGCCACTGGGCATGGAAAGCCACGTGGGCCTGCGTCTGCTGTGCGCGAACGGGGAGAATGGGGAGAGAGGACAAGGGAAGGAAATCGGGGCGTCCCGGGAGCCGGGTGATGGGAAACGGGGCATCGTGATCAACCGTGTGGGCCTCCGGACGCTGGGGAACCACCACCTCAAGGGCCTGCACGCGGCGGGCAAGGCGACGAGCCACCTCCCACGAGTACGTCTGAATCCCCCCGACGTCGGGCGGAAAGTCCTGAGTGATGAACAGGAGGCGCATGAGATGGAATCCCGAGAGACGCCGAGGAGTGAGAACGACCGCCGTGAATCATCTGTGCGCTAAGAGCGGCCTGTGTCGATGTTCCGCACGCTTCCATTTGAGTGTACGGGTGCCAGGGTGGGTCACAACCACGCTGAGTAACTCCTTGACCATGGGGAGAGATCCTGATGTTACCTCTACAGAGCGGCAAGCGGCCAACTGGAACCATCTTCCCTCTTCGTCTCTGCAGACCAAGAGCATAAATCGGGACCCCAGTCGACCGGAGAAGACCCTGGCAGGATCCGCCAGTGAAACGCTCCCACACGCGATGTCCCAGAACTCCGCCATCACCGCCGATTACTCCAGTTTGCATTCCCTAGTCTATGAGCTGCAATCTCATCCGCCCGTCCACAGACTCCTGGTGCCGCTTCGCGCTCGCACTAGCCATGTTTCTCCCGGTGGGCCTGCACAGTACGGCGGATGCGCAAACCCGCGAAAAGCCAATCGTTGTTGACGACTTTGAAGACGACAGCGTAGGCACCTTCCCAGACGAGTGGGTCTACGTGACCGAATCGAAAAACATCCGAACGTACGAGGAGACACGCGATCCGGGAGAGAAAGTCGTCGTGAAGGAGGAAGAGAAAAACAAATTCCTCCGCCTCATTACGAAGGGCGAAGTGCTCCGCTACAGCCAACGGAACGGCAAGGAGTTTGAGTGGAGCATAAAGACGCATCCTCGGCTCAAGTGGCGCTGGCGGGCCCAGCGGCTCCCAGAGGGCGCGAGCGAGAAGGGCAAGAACGATACCGGCGGGGCCGTATACGTGACGTTCGGAACGGACTGGCTGGGACGTCCCAAAAGCATCAAATACACCTACAGCTCGTCGCTCTCTGTGGGTACAGTCGTCTCCTTTGGGGTGCTGAAGGTGATTGTCGTCAGTTCGGCCGCAGAACCTCGGCAGGGAACGTGGAAAGTCATTCAGCGCAACGTGATCAACGACTACCGACAGGTGTTCGGGGGAGACCCTCCCAATCGTCCCGTCTCGATCACCGTCTGGAGCGATTCCGACACCACTGGCGGCGTGGCAAAGGTCGACATCGACGACATTAAACTGCTGCCCGCCCGCTAGGAACCGTTCTTCATTCGGAAAGGCGCCTCCGGGTGCGGTCATCGTCGGGGGCGCAGGGAAGACGGAAGACACCAGAAACTCGGACGGACCAATCCGAGGGTTTCTTCCGTGAGGAGACGTCCGAGGCTATTCTCGCTGCTCCTGTTCGGCATGGCCACGCCCCGCGAAGGCTACGTTCTGCATAGCTACGGGCCCGACCGGTACGTGAAGCACGCCGTGGCGTCGGTCCACACGCTCCGGCGGCACGACACGGAGCGTCCCGTGGCGCTCTTCTGCCCGGAGCATCATCGCAGCCTACTGGAGCGCCGGGGACTGGAGGACCACTTCGACGTGCTCGGCGACCTGCCCCCCGAGCACCAGTCAATCACCGGCTTTAAGCACCACCTGCACCGGTTTAAGGTGTTCGACCGATCGCTGTTCGTAGACGCAGACATGGTGTGGTGCCGCGCGCCGGATCCGCTCTGGCAGCAGTTCGCCGCGTTTCCGTTCACGGCCACGGGACTGCAGAATGCTGATCATTTCTTTGGGGGCCCGAAGGGGATTGGGGTCGTCATGGACGTGTTGCTGGGACGGCGCCCGCGCACGCTCCGACGGCTGGGCCTCACGCAGCTTCCCCGTGTGCAGGCCGGAATGATCTACGCGCAGGAGGAGGCCCGCACCCGCGAGGTCGGGCAGGTCGCCGCGGACTACCTCGACCGGGCGGACGAGACCCACTTCCGAAGCCGTCTCAACGAGGGGCGGAGCGAGGAAACGTGCGAGTGGAGCCTTGCCCTGGCGATGAGCGACCTCAACCTGCACGTGTTTCCGTGGTTGCAAGGGCGAAATAGCCCTCAGCTCGACTATATCGACTCGCTGACCGACCACGATCCGGACTTCCGTGAGGTGTCGTACCGCCTCTACACGAATTCTTTCGTCTACAGCCTCCGGGGCCTCCCGAATGCCCGGGTGCGGGACGCTCTGCTGGGGGCCGCGGAGTACCTTCCGAGAATGGGAGAGTACATGGAACTGACGCCATACGTCCTCCACTTTGGCTGGCTGCATCAGAAAGAGCCCTTCCGCGACTTCGCCGAGCGAACGTGGTCGCGTCTCTCTACCGAGCGCGCGAAACCCCGGCGGGTGGAGTCGAAGGAGGATGGTCCGGTGTCGAGCGGATAACGTCCTGCGTCATCGCCCCAGTCTGTGCAATGGCAGGTGAGTACGAGGTAAACTTCCGAGAGCGGCCGGAGTGCTACCGGTACCAGTCGGGCGAGCAGGGCGTGTTCAAGGTGCAGCCCTACAAGGATGAGCTCCTCCCCGACTGGCAGTTCAAGAATGAGGCGGCCGCGGAGGCGTCGGTGGAGGCGCTCCGGGAAGCGTACCGGTCCTACCGGGCGCAAGGCGACTTCGTGGGGGCGGATATGGTGCGCAAATACCTGCAGATGGGCTTCACCCGGGCCATGCGGTACGCAAAGTATCCGGGCGGGCAGAAGTACAACGAGGACGGCACCGAGCGGGCCCCGCAGCAGTGGGCCGATCCCGAAAAACGGGCGGCGGCGGTCGTCTTCCGCGACGCGTGGCAGGCCCTCACGGACGACCCCACGTATCAGCGCCTGAAGGAGCGCCACCAGGAGGAGGTGTACGAGCCGGACGCGAGTCCCATGTCAGATTGAAGATGGGAAGGTTCGAAAATTGGGGGGGCATCGACAACCGACTGTGAGGAAGCACGAAACGGCGATGGCGAGCGACCCGGCGGGTCGAATTCCAGTTTCTCTTGAGCGGTACCGGGTCGACGGTGTGGGGGTAAAGCTGCACGTGCGGGCGGCGGGGCCCGACGACGGGCCGCTCGTGGTGCTCCTCCACGGCTTCCCCGAATTCTGGTACGGCTGGCGCCGTCAGATCCCAGCCCTCGTCGATGCCGGCTACCGCGTAGTGGTCCCCGACCAGCGCGGCTACAACCGGAGCGGGGCGCCGCGGGCCGTGGCCGCCTACGACCTCGATCTCCTCGCCGATGACGTGTGCGCGCTGATCGACGCTGCTGGTCGCAAGCGCGCCTCCATCGTGGGGCACGACTGGGGGGCGATGGTGGGCTGGCACCTCGCCCACGCCCATCCGGGGCGCCTACGCCGACTCGCGGTGCTCAACGTGCCCCATCCCCGCGTCTTTCGCGACACGCTCCGGTCAAGCCCCGCGCAGCTGCTGCGGAGCACATACGCCCTGTTCTTCCAGCTCCCGGTCCTTCCGGAATGGCTGCTCGGATACAACGACGGACGGTTGCTCGCCGCGCTTCTGCGGGGGAGCGGTCGTCCCGGCACGTTCGACGACACAGACCTCGCGATCTACCGGCAGGTATGGCGGCGGCCGGGCCGGCTTCGGGGCATGCTGAACTGGTACCGGGCTGCGGGCCGCCGGGCACTGCGGGTCGCCCCACCATCGGCACCGGTTGAGGTGCCGACGCTCGTATTGTGGGGCGCGCAGGATGTGGCCCTTGGCCGCCAAATGGCCGTCCCCAGCGCCGCGATGTGCGTCGATGGGCGGTTGGAGACTATCGACACAGCCACGCACTGGGTGCAGCACGACGCCCCCGAGCTCGTCAACCGCCATCTGCTCGACCACCTGGCGGCTGAGGGGTAGCGCCGGGGCCTGCGCTCGTCTGTCGAGCCCCTGGTGACCGCGGACCGTGAAGAAGTGAGGGTTCCTCGACCGCCGGTGCCAGTCAGGACGCGCGAACCCGCCGGACAACGAGATACCCGAGCACGCCCGCGACGGTCACTCCCGCGAGAAAGTCGATTCGTTGCAGCACCGCCAGGGTTCTCCCGTAGGAACCGATCCCGAGTTGTCCGACGAGCCAGACCCCGAGCAGGGGAATCCCCAGCGCGAGTGCGCTTCCCCCGAGAAGGATGCCCAGGAGCTTAAAGAGACGCCGAGCCCGCTGCTGCAGGGCCTCTTCTTTCTCCCGGTCACTCAGCGAGTCGTCCCGCAGCACATCGAGGCACTCGGTGCTGCACTGCCCCACCTCGCGAGCTCGCGCCGGGAGGTGGAGATACTCGAGCGTGACGGCAAAGCCGACTACGACGAACGTCGCGAGTAACACATTCATCCGCTAGGGGGCAGCTGCTGGAGGAGGTGGAGGAGAACGCCGCACGGCGCCTCGTCGCCGGACACGGTTGCTGGTCCGCCGCGTGGGCTCGGGCCCGCACCCGAGGGGGGCACGGAACCGGCTGAGAGGAGGATCAGGGGAGAACGGGCATTCAGGACGCTTGGCCGCCGCTTGCGCTCCTCGACGAATCCTGGGAAGGGGGCGCCGGAGAGCAGGGCCAGGAGCGAATCTCGTCTGGCGAGAGGTCGTAGCGCGTGCCCTCCAGCACCGCAGGCACCTTCGATTCGGTGTAGGGCGCTTTCACCCACTCCCAGACCGTACCTCCATCCGGGGCCACCTCCACGACTCGGCCCGCCATGGACTCTGTGAGCAACATATTGCCGTTTTCCAGCTGTTGCCATTTTCCCCGGACATCCGTGTAGAACGGGGCCGAGTGACGGGTCGGGAAGAGAACCCTCGTCGAGTCCGTGTGCGGCTGCAGGGCAACGATGCGGCTTCCGCCAAGCATTTTTCCCCGCTCGACGAAATCATCGCGGTTGTCAAAAACGCCGATCCATCCGTCTCCGATGAAGTCCGGATCGTGCTGCTGGATGAACGGGGCTGACGCGTGCCACTTGATGGTCTTGGACTGGGGATCGACGACAAACACCAGATGGATGTCCCGGAGAGAAACCAGCAAGTCCCCAGCCTCAAACAGTGGGTACTCGTCCGCCATCGACGAAGAGAGCGGCTCCACATCGTTCATGTGCGTGAGGTCTTTCGACCGCAGACCGCCCGTGCCGGCTTCGGGCTGGTACTCCTGGACAATGTGGCGCTCCAGGTCGTTCGCGTACAGCACGTCAAGGACGCCAATCTTGTCGAGCAGGGTACCATCCGCGGAGACGTGCAGGATCTGGTCGAGCCACGTTGGCTCGTCGATGCCCGGAAAGCCGTTGGGGAAGCGATCGCTCCTGGCGCGGGGCTCCAAGCTGGTGCCGGAAATCCAGAACGACCCGTCGTCGGCCCGCTCGATGGAGTGGTGGCTTCCCTGCGGCAGCCGCCAGAGCACGTTTCCACAGGCATCCAGGCGCGCTGTGCCGATGTACGCGAGGTTCACAAGCACGTCTCCGTTCGGAAAAAGGTGCGATCCGTGGAGGATGCGTCCGCTTGGGAGCCCCCCTCGCGAAATGGAGGAGCCCGAAAAGAGGGCCTTCCGGTCGACGCGCCACTTGTGCAGAACGTGTCCCTGACGGTCGATGAGCCGGAGCTCCGGCCTCCATCCGTCCTCGTCTTTCCACGAGGAGACGATGAGCGTGACTCCGGGCTGAACGGAATCGGGCCGGGGGACGCGGACACCGGTGCGGTCGTACACACGGGGGGCCAGGGCGGCGGGGCCGGGCGACCAGGCCTTGCGCAATCGGGTCGCCTGCTGAGACGCTTGCTCAAGGAAATCATTCGGGAACCACCCGTGCCAGCGGGCCGCGAAGCCGTACACGAACGCAAGCACCATCAGTGAAAAGGCGAACCCCACCTTTGCGAACGAAAATGACCGCATCGACGATGAACGCTGGGAGAGAAAAAGGGAGCACCACGCAGACGGAAGTGCCCTGCTTGTCGGGCGTTCTCCTCGCACGAATCTATGAAAGAGCCGGGCACCCGCGCAACTTCGGTCTGCGGGGGATGCACCCGCGACAGCCCTCTACGCGTCGTCCGTCAGGGCTCGGATCAGGGGCTCGTCTAGCCGGTGCCCGCCGTCGAAGGTGCGGAACGTGGCCGGAATGTCGTGGACCTGGAGCCGACGGCGCACGGCTGTGTGGTCCCCCGTTGCCATGTGCGGGTCGTTCGTGCCCCACACGAATGTCAAAGGCATGGCTCGGAGCGAGGCGGCGTGGGCCGCTAGATCGAGATCGTGGGCGAGAGGGCCGCCCCACAGGGTGAGGCGGTCGACGGCCGTGCTGCCCAGCAGGGCCCATCGGCTTGCAGTGGCGGCCCCCTGTGAGAAACCGAGGACGTGGAGGGACGGCGGACGGTCCTCGGCGAGATCTTGAACGACGGTGTCGAGGGCAGTGACGTAGTCGTGGATCTCGTCGGCACGCGCCTCGTGGGTCATCCACGAGGCGCCCACCTGCTCGTGCTCGTCCATGCCGTCCACGTAGAAGCGCGAGAGCCCCTCCGGCGCCACCACGCAGCGATCCGGCGTCACGACTGGCTCAAACGCCTGGATAAAGTCGGAGGCGAGCTGGCCGTAGCCGTGCAGCACCACCCACCACGATGCGGCTGTGCTGGGCGAGCCAAGTGTGGCGTAGCGGGCCGTACGAGCGACCCGAACGGAGTGGAGCGCAGGCGGGTCCGACATGGAGGCAGAGGGGGAAGAGAGGTCGAGCGAGCTGTGCATCAGGAGGAACGACCGTCCTGGACGATCACGCGTTCGATCCGGTCGAGCGCGGCCTCGGCGGACGGGACGACGTGAACCAGATCGGTCGCGACGGTCCGGGCGAACCGGCCCTCCCAGAGCTCATCGAAGAACGACAGCAGGGTGTCGAAGAAACCGTCCACGTTGACTAGGACGATGGGGCGATCGTGATCCCCAAGTTCCTTGAGCGAGAGCACCTCCATGAGTTCCTCGACGGTGCCGTACCCCCCCGGCAACACCACGAACGCATCGGACCGCCGGTACATAATGCGCTTGCGCTCGCGCACGGTATCGGTTACGATCAGCTCATCGGCGTCGTACGCAATGCCTTCCCGGGCCTCCAGGCTTTTGGGAATCACGCCCGTCACCGTGCCCCCCGCTTCGTGGGTGGCCTCGGCCACCAGGCCCATCAGTCCCACCGTGGCCCCGCCATACACCAACTCGTGGCCCCGATCGGGCAGCGCGCGCCCCAGTGTTGTAGCTACGGGCGAGTAGGTGTCGGCGATGGCATTGCTCGACGAGCAGTAGACGCAGATGGACGGCATAAGGTAAGGGAGGCATTGGGAAAGAGCACTACGAAGGACCCGTCGGCGTCGGGCGCTGCGATGCCCGCGTCGTCGGAGGAAGCCGGCCGCCCGAACTATCGGGAAGACGGTCCTGGCGACGACAGGACCCGATGAGTGTGGAAGAAGCCGACGGGACCTCGGGTCAACTCGAACGAACGGTGTCCGGCACCCGCCGGGCCTGCTCCAGGTGCCGCTGCTCGTGGGCGAGGGTGGCCTCGAACCAGGCGCCCAGGCTGATGCGAAGCAGGGAAACGGCGGGCGACGGCAGCCGGAGGCGTCGCAGATCAAGTCCGTCGGCGGCCTCCACGCATTCCATGAACCGGTCCTGCAGGCCCAGAAACTCGTCCACTGTCCCGCCGGAGGAGAGGACGGTTGGGGCGTTTGGTCCGTAGGCGGAGGGGGCACTGAAGGTCCACCCCGAGGAAGGCATCATGGATCGGACAAACCAGCGGCTCACGAAGCCATACTCGAAGGGCGGATCCCCGAACGGCCCTTCGTCCCGACCCCGCTGAATTTCCTTTTCCATCGACCGCAGCAGCAGCCGACCGGCGGTGTTCAGGTGGTCGAAGCACTGGACGGCGGACCATCGCTCGGGACTGGGCTGGGCCTGCATCGTATCGGAATCCACACCAGCCACGAGCGCAGTTGCCTCGTCCTTCAAGTCGGCAAATCCGGAGTGATAGTCCTCGAGCTGCGAGTGCATGACGCCGAGCGGAAGGCGGGGGGGAGAAGGCTACGCCCTGTCCAACTCCAGCAGGCCCTCGTTGACGAGCGAGGTGAGCAGGTCTACAAAGGCCTCATCGTCGAGGTGAGGCGTCAACGTCTCAGATGGAATCCGCTCGCGACCCGTCACGAGCCGAGCCGCGTAGGCGAGTTCTGCCCCGAGTTCGGTCGCCTCTCCGTTGGCAAAGAGGGTGGCCGTGCCATCGTCGTGCTCGATGAAGGCGAGGCGCGCCACCGGGCCCCGCCGCAGACTCTGCCCCTGCCGCAGGGCATCGACGAGGGCCGATTCGGAAACGGGCGTCTCCGGCGGCACCGCTTCCCGGTCCCGGTCGGGCCGGGTCAGGAACTGGCCGAACCACCGGTCGACCGACGCGTCGTCGCGGACGAGGCCCCGGAGCAGTCCGCGCACTTTCTGGCGGGCATCCTCGTGGAGCGCCCCAGGATGGTCGACCGGCTCAAGGTCCGGATCGCTGTACCGGGCGTCCGAGTCGAGGGTCTCGATGGCGTGCTGAAGAAAGTTGGCCACCAGATCCTGGTGGCGCGGAGCCCGGAAGCCGACCGAATAGGTCATGCACGCATCGTCCGTTGCAATGCCGTGGTGGGCCACGCGCGGCGGCAGATACAGCATGTCGCCGGGGCCGAGGACGAACTCCTCATCGGGCTCAAAGTCGGCGAGGATGCGCACGTCGAGATCCGGCACGATCTCTTCGTCCGTCACCGGCTCGGTCCCGATGCCCCAGTGCCGATGCCCCTGCCCCTGCAGGAGGAAGACATCGTAGTTGTCGATGTGGGGGCCCACGCTCCCGTGCGTGGGAGCATAACTTACCATGATGTCGTCCAGCCGCCAGTCCGGCAGGAACCGGAAATGGTCCAACAGGGTCCCTACCTCCGGAAGGAGACGATCCACCTCCTGCACGAGGAGGGTCCAGTGTGTCTCGGGTAGATTGAGGAACTCTTCTTGATCGAACGGGCCGTGCCGCAACTCCCACGGGTACGCGCCGCCCTCTTCAAGAATCAGGCGACTCTCGACGTCGTCCTCGCAGGCGAGCCCGGCCAGTTCCTCCGGGGAAACGGGTGATCGAAAGCCCGGCAGGGCATCCCGAATGACGAGCGGGCGCTCCTGCCAGTACGTGTCGAGAAACTCGGCGGGCGAGCGATCGCCGAGCACCTCGGTCGGGGAGGCAGTGGATTGCATGGAAAGAGGAAAAGCGGTCTTGCGTAAAGAAAGAGGCGCTGAAGTTGAGCGCGTCGGAGCGGGCCCGTAATGCGTGAGGAGAATGCGTGAGGAGTGATGCGTAGCGCAGAAGGAGCCGTGGGTCACATCTCGCGTCTCACGCGACCTAGCGACTACCCGAGGAGGTACATCAGGCCCTGGATGGCGGGCCACAGCAGGAGCAATGCAAGGAGCCAGGCGACCCACTTCACACCTGAGCTCCGCTGCGGAAACTCGTAGCCGCAGTACGGACACTGTTCGACATCGCCCGTGTCCTCAAATTCGAGGGCACAGGAGGGGCACTCTCTATGCGAGGCCATGGGGGCAAGAGGGGGCGGGCCAGACGGGAGATGGTTAGAGTTGAGCGGCCAGCTCGTTCAGCAGTGTTTCCACGTCGTCCGCGTCAATGTCCTCCGGATCCGGTCCCGGGAATCCGGCATCCGGATCTGGACGGGCCGCGTCGAGGTCGAGCTGACTGAGGAGCAGGGCCGCAACCCCTGTGGCCGCGGCGGAAAGAAGGAAGGCCTTAACAACCTTATGCATGGGACGAGGAGAAGGAGTCCGACAGAACAACGGGCGGTGACGAACGAGGAGCGCCAAACGGAGTTCGCACGAATCGTCGAACCTGAGCGGAGCGCGCAAGTTCACGTTGGACGTTGCAATCAAAACGCTTTCACGACGCACACAAACAATGTATCGCCTCCTGGTGGCCGCACTGATCGGGATCTTGGGACTGGGATTGGGGGCCCCGGATGCCCGGGCGCAGAAGAAGCCGACGGTGCCGATCGCGCGTGTGAAGTACGACGGCGGGGGCGACTGGTACAGTGACGAGAAATCGCTGACCGAGCTGTTCGCCTTCGCGCGGCAGCACACGCTCCTCAGAGTGCCTCGGAAGGAAGACGTCGTCGAGCTGAAGACCGACAAGGTGTTTGCCTACCCGTACCTGTACCTCACCGGCCACGGCAACATCACACTCTCGGCCTCGGAGGCCGACCGCCTGCGTCGGTACCTACTCCAAGGAGGATTCCTCCACGTCGACGACAACTACGGGCTCGCCAAGCACATTCGTCCTGAGTTGAAGAAGGTCTTTCCGGAGAAAAAGCTCGTGGAGGTCCCGTTCGACCATCCCATCTACCACATTCGGTACGACTTCCCGAACGGGCTTCCCGCAATCCACAAGCACGACCCCGAGGAAGCGCCGAAGGGGTACGGCATTTTCGACGACTCGGGCCGGCTCATGGTGTTCTTCTCCGTCGAGAGCGACCTCGGCGACGGATGGGAGCCAGCATCGGTGCACAACAATCCCCCTGAGAAGCGCCGGAAGGCCCTGCGGATGGGCACCAATCTTCTCACCTACGCGATGACGCACTAGCCCCGTGCCGGTCACACGGTTTGCGTGTGAGCCTGGAGGCTCGGGTCGCCCGTTCGGCGGACGGAGACGGACTCCGCCGAGAACCGTTCTGCAAGCCCTGGAAGGGCCTACTCAAAAGTTCACCGAGCCACCTGCCGGTCATGAAGAAGGCCCTGATTCTCGGAGTGGTCGTGATTGGACTTCTGGCCGTCACCAACCCTGGCATGGAGGCCTTCCGAACGTTCGTGCGAATCCACGCGGCAGACCGCATCGAGCGTGAACTGGGCCGCGGGGCATTGTCCGGCCTGATCGGCGGAGCCGGAAGCGAATTGCTCGCCGACAACATCTCGCAGTTCACGGAGCGACGCTCTTATCTCGTGGGCAGCACCTACGCCGTCGATCTGGATCAAGACGGGACCCCGAATGGACGAGTTCTGGGGGTCGCCGGGCAGTTCTTCGTGGTCGACGAGTTTCGGATCAAAGAGTAGTTGGCTCCGGAGCAGGCCGTCGTGGGGGCAGGCCTGGGTCGAATCCCGCCGCGGACATTTGCGTTATGTTCTACCATCCTAAGTCCAGTTTGTGCTTCGGGCGGACGGGAAGCTGCCCCGGCCGGAGTGCCGAACCAATTTGTACATCCCGATGAGCAAGCTCCGCACGCAAGACCCCGAGATCCACGACGTTATCCAGAAGGAGGTCCAGCGCCAGAACGAAGGCCTGGAGCTCATCGCGTCTGAGAACTTCGCCTCCCGGGCGGTCCTGGAGGCAATGGGCACGGCCCTCACCAACAAGTACGCCGAGGGCCTACCGGGCAAACGCTACTATGGCGGTTGCGAGTTCGTGGACCGGGCTGAGGAGTTGGCCCGCGACCGGGCCAAAGAACTCTACGACTGCGACTGGGTGAACGTCCAGCCCCACGCGGGGGCTCAGGCCAATGCAGCCGTCTACCTGACCCTCTTGGAGCCGGGCGACACGTTCCTGGGACTTGATCTGTCCCACGGCGGGCACCTCACTCATGGATCGCCCGTCAACTTTTCCGGCATCCTCTACAACGCCGAGTACTATGGTGTCGAGGAGGACACCGGGCGCATCGACATGAACAGGGTGCGCGACCGGGCCAAGGAGGTCGATCCAGAGATGATTTCAATCGGGGCCAGCGCCTATCCGCGCGACTTCGACTACGCGGCGTTCCGCGACATTGCCGACGAGGTGGACGCCCTCCTCTGGATGGACATGGCCCACACGGCCGGCCTTATCGCCGGGGGCGTGCTCAACGACCCGATGCCCCACACCCACGTCGTCACCACCACGACCCACAAGACGCTCCGGGGGCCCCGTGGGGGCATGATTCTGGTTGGGGAGGACTACGAGAACCCCTTCGGCAAGACGGCACGCAAGAGCGGGCGCACCAAGATGATGAGCGAGCTCCTGGACTCGGCCGTCTTTCCGGGCACGCAGGGCGGCCCACTCATGCACGTGATCGCTGCGAAGGCCGTGGCATTCAAGGAGGCGCTGCAGCCCTCGTTTACCGAGTACGCCGAGCAGATTGTCGACAACGCCCGGGCGATGGGAGCGACGCTCAGGGAGCGGGGGTACGACCTCGTGTCCGACGGCACGGACAACCACCTCGTCCTGATCGACCTTCGCAACAAGGGGCTGACCGGAAAAGAGGCCGAGCACGCCCTCGAAGAAGCGGGCATCACTGCCAATAAGAACATGGTGCCCTTCGACGACAAGAGCCCGTTTGTGACGAGCGGACTGCGCCTTGGGACGCCGGCCATGACCACCCGCGGCTTCGGCACGGAGGAGTTTGCCCGCGTGGCCGAGCTCATCGACCGGGTGCTTCAGGATCCGGACAATGAACGCGTGCAGGACGCCGTCGAACGAGAGGTCAGGGCCCTGTGTGAGGAGTTCCCGCTTTACGACTTCGTTGTGGCGTAGGGCGGAACGCGCCTGCGCGCCCGGTGGTTCACGCTTATCGTCTCACATGAGGCCCGATTCGCTCCACTCCCGTCACCTACGACCCTGCACAGATCCATGCCGTCCGTGGACCGAAGCACGCTCAGTTCCTCCACCCGGGCCGAACTCGTGGAGCTCGGACGCCGCCTCTACGAGCGTGCGCTCGTGCGCCGCGAGGATGAGCTGATCACCGATCCGCGGGGGCAACCTATCGGGTGGCTCCTGGACACGCGCGTGCCCATGCTGGACGGTGAGCTGTTCGGGGAGGTGGGCGAAGTGCTCAGCGAGCGTCTACGACAACGGGGGGCCCAGCAGGTTGTAGGGTATGGCTTTGGGGCCCATCCACTCGTGTGCAGTGTCCTGTCGGCGGAGGACGGAGACACGTTCAAAGGAGGCCTCGTCCGCGATGAGCGCAAGGAGCACGGGCGCCGTCGCCTCGTTGAGGGGCCGGTCGAGCCCGAAGAACCCGTCGTGATGCTCGACGACATCATCAACAGCGGCCGGAGCGCCTCGCAGGCCCTCACTCTCCTACGCCGCGCCGGCTTCACGGTAGAGGGGCTCCTCACCCTGTTTAACTTCACGTGGAGCAGCGGGCAGGACCGGATTGAGGCCGAAGGACTGTGGGTTGATTCGCTGCTCGACCTCAACCTCCGCGACGGACGGACCAGCGGTTCGGACAGCGCGTAGGAAGACACATCGAAGTGTGGGCTCCGGAAACTAGAGCCCATGCCGAATGGAGCGGGTCGATCCTTTCCCGTCGCAACGCAGTCGTAGTCGCATGTCCGAGGTCTCACCCTCACAGACCGAAACGCCTCCCGAGGTGCAGGGCGACGGGGCCCCGAGCGAGGACATGCATCCCGACGAGCGGGGCGTCATGCCGTTCCTCGACCACCTCGAGGAGCTGCGATGGACGATGATCAAAGGCGGGGCCGGGGTACTTTTTACGACGATTCTGTGTGCGTTCTTCAGCAACTGGATCATCGACCGCATCCTCCTGGGGCCGACGCGCACGGATTTCTTCATGTACGAGCTCCTGGGGATGTCCCCCGTCGAAGTAGATCTGCTCAACCGGACCATCACCGGCCAGTTCTTTGCCGACCTCGGCACCATCATCGTCGTCGGCATCATTGTCGGTTCACCGATCATGGTGTACTACGCGTGGCGGTTCATCGAGCCTGCCCTCTATCCGGGAGAGAAGAAGGGGATGCGATTCTCGGCGGTGTTTGCCACCTTCTTCTTCCTGCTTGGAGCGGCGTTCGGATACCTCATCCTCACCCCCCTGGCGTTCCAGTTCTTTGCGCAGTACACGCTGTCGCAGCAGATCAACAACATGTTCGACATCATGACCTACTTTAGGATGGTGTCGTTCTGGACGCTGGGGACAGGATTGCTCTTCGAGCTACCGGTGGTCGTCTACTTTTTGACGAAGGTAGGCATCTTGACCCCCGAGGCGATGCGGACCTACCGCAAGTACGCGCTCCTCGCAGTGCTTGCCGTGGCAGCCTTTCTGACCCCCCCGGATCCGATCTCGCAGATCATCGTAGCCCTGCCGCTGCTCGGGCTATACGAACTCTCGATTTACATCTCACGGTGGGTCTCGCGGCGTCGGCGAGAGGAGCTCGGCATGCTGGACGAGTAGCGCCTCCGCGTTGCTGGAGCCCCCCGAAGTCGTGTTGAACGAATGCACTTACGTTTAGCGAGAGCCTATGCACACCACGCGTGCAAGGACGTCACTTCTGGGAATCGCACTCGCGGCGTCACTGGGGATCGGTGTGCTTGTGGGGTTCTGGATGCCAGACGACGATCTCTTTGAACTGCGGAAAGGCTTTCGCATCTTCGGCGCGGTCTACGAAAAGGTCGTGACCGGGTACGTGGAGCGGGTGAACCCGAGTCACCTGATGCAGGTGGGGATCGAGGCGATGCTGGATGAGCTCGACCCCTACACGACGTTTATCGACGAGTCGGAAAGCACGCGGATCGACATTATCACCAAGGGACGGTACGGAGGCGTTGGCCTTGAGGTGGGACGCCGCGGCGGCAAAATCACGGTGGTTGCTCCCGTGGCGGGGGCCAGCGGCTACAAACAGGGAGTGCGAACCGGGGATGTCATCACCGAGGTGGCCAGTCAGTCAACGGCCGATCTATCGGTCGATGACGTGGAAACGCTCCTCCGCGGCGAGCCCGGGACTACGGTCCGCATCGTGGTGGAGCGGGAAGGAACGCCGGCCCCCCTCACGTTCACCCTCACCCGCGAGCAGGTCGATCTTCCCGACGTCGCGTACCGCGGACGGGTCGGCGAGGCGAACGAGATCGGGTATGTTAAGCTGGAACGCTTCACGCGGGACGCACCGAAGGCGATGGCGTCGGCCCTCAAAGAGTTGAAAGCGAAAGGGACCCTTCAGGGCGTCATCCTCGACCTGCGCGGCAATCCGGGCGGATTGCTCCGGGCGGCAGTGGGGGTGACGGCGCTGTTCGTGCCCCAAAACTCGGTGGTCGTCTCGACCCGTGGACGTCAGGACAAGACCGGAAACACGTACACGACCGGCCGGACGCCACTGCTGCCCGACGTGCCCCTCGTCGTCCTCGTTAATGGCAAGAGCGCCTCGGCGAGCGAAATTGTGGCGGGCGCGATTCAGGACCGCGACCGAGGAGTGATCTTGGGCACAACGACCTACGGAAAGGGACTCGTGCAGAAGGTGAAGTCTCTGCCCCACAATACCTCCCTCAAGCTCACGACGGCACAGTACTACACCCCGAGCGGTCGCACCATTCAGGCTCTGAATACAGCGGCCCGCGATACCAGTGTGTCAGAGTCGAGGGGCCAGCCCCACGAGACAGTCCATGGCCGCACGGTGCGCGACGGGGACGGCATCCGGCCAGACGTGCGCGTCTCGCCTCCGTCCCCCAGTCCCCTGGAGTCGGCGCTAACGCGGCGGGCCGCCTTCTTCCGCTACGCCAACCACTACGCCGCGACCCACGATACACTCACCGCAAACTTTTCGGTGACCGACCCGGAACTTGAGGCCTTTCGGACCTGGCTCGACCAGGAAGGGGCCCAATACCCGATCCAGGCGGAACAGTCCCTCGATTCGCTGCGGGCACGACTCAGGAAAGCAGGGTACGACGACGTGCAGGATGAGGCGGCCGCGCTGGATCGGGCGCTGCAGGAGACCAAGAAAAAAGCATTTCGCCGTCATGCATCGGCGCTGAAACGACACCTGAAGCGTGAGATTTTGTCCCGCTACGTCAGTGCTGATCGCCGGTTGGCCGCCCTCCTCCCTGGAGACAAGCAGGTTGAGGCCGCTACGGTACTGCTCGGACAGACCGACCGCTACCGCGATCTCCTGTCGCCTTCGGAGGAAAACTAGCGCACGAATGGAGAAAGCCTCTGCCGACGGATCCGAGAATGCCAGATGACGCTGGTTCAAGCCGTTCTGCTGGGCATTGCGGGGTTCGGGGCGGGCATAATCGCAGGCCTCGTGGGCGTGGGGGGCGGAGTAGTGTTTACGCCGATGCTGTTTGCCGTGTACGGAATATGGGACGTGCCGGCTGGGGTGCGCACGCCGCTAACCGTGGGTACGGGGCTCTTCTGCACCGGCCTGGCGGCGGGCACGAGTGCGCTCCATCATTACCGGCGCGGGGGAGTCGCCTCGCGCACGGCCTTGTACGTGGGCGCAGCGAGTTCAGCGGCGGTGGGGCTCGTCTCCGGCTTCGTGGTCACGCAGCCCTGGTACGACGCGACCCTTTTCCAGCTGCTCTTCGCGGCGGCCCTGCTCGTCGTGGTAGGCCGCATGGGAGGCCCGAGAACCAGGGACGCCACTCCGAGGATGGACCCGTCGACATCGCCGTGGGGAGCGTGGCTGGGCACCGGCACGGCGGCAGGCACCGTAGCAGCCGCCGTTGGGGTGGGCGGCGGCGTGGTCCTCGTGCCGGCCTACCATTGGGGACTGCGCCTCCCCATGCGGCGTGCCGTCGGCACGTCCAGCGCCACCATCGTCCTGATCTCGACCCTCAGTGCCGTCGCGTACGCCCTGCTTGGGAGCGGCGTGGCGGGCCGACCGGCGTTTGCGCTCGGCTACGTGGACGTGGGCACCGGACTCCTGCTGGCCGGGCCGGCGGTGCTCGGGGCTCAGGGGGGCGCAGCTCTGACCCACCGGTTCAGCACCCGGTGGCTACGGTGGGGCTTCGCGCTCCTCGCCGTCGTCGTAGCCGGGCGGCTGGTGTGGGGGGCCATCGGATGATTGAGTGCTCGTCTCTCCCTTCCGACCTGTTCGACCTGGATCAATGTCTCTTTCCCAGCGCCTTTTTGCGCGCACCCTTGCCTGGGGGGACGACGCGCAGCACCGAATCTACGGCGACCGCAAGCGGCAGCTCTTCTCGGACCTAGCGGGCACAGTCGTCGAAATCGGCCCGGGCACGGGCGTCAACCTTCGATACCTGCCCGATTCCCTCCGCTGGATCGGCCTGGAGCCGAACCCACACATGCACGGCTATATCCGTGACCGGCTCGACGGTCGTGCGATCGACGCATCCCTCCGCACCGACCCCGCGCAGGACACCGGCCTTCCGGACGACAGCGTCGACACGGTGATTAGCACGCTCGTGCTCTGCTCTGTGCCCGACGTGACGGACACGCTGGCCGAGGCGCGACGCATCCTGCGGCCCGGCGGGCAGCTCCGCTTTGTCGAGCACGTGGCGGCCGACGAGCACACCCCGCTCTGCTGGTTCCAGCACGGTATTCGGCCTGTGTGGAAGACGCTGGCCGACGGCTGTCACCCCCACCGCAGAACGGGCGCGATTTTGCAAACTTCAGGCTTCTCGTCGGTAGAGTTCGAACGATTTCGCGCCGGGGTTCCGCCGGTATCGCCACATATTTCGGGCATGGCGGTAGCGTAGGCAGAGAAGCGGGGAGCGCCGGACGAAGGAGGGGGAAGATGTGAAAGAGATGGACGAAGAACGAGGAGATGGGAACGATCAATTTGGGGGCAGAAGTATTGGCTCATCGTGAGTTCTTGATCGCACGTCTGCCCCCAGCCAGCCGCCCCGACCGAATGCCGACCACCCACCTGCTCGCCCGCGCCGTCATCCGAGACGAGGGACACCTGCTCGTCGTTCAGTCGGAAGGGCAGCCGCACACGTTTTTGCCGGGAGGGCACCATGAGTCCGGGGAGGGCCTGGAGGCATGTCTCCGCCGCGAGCTACACGAGGAACTTGGGGTGCGGGCCACCGTGGGGCGCTACCTCGGGGCCGTTGAACATCAGTGGACGCGAGCCGGCGAGCCGCAATACGAGGTAAACCATTGCTTTCTGACCACGGTGCCATCTTTGTCGGCGGGCGTAGCACCCACAGCCCGCGAGCAGTACCTGGCGTTCCGATGGGTCCCGGTTGAGAAGCTCGATGCCGCGTCCCTACAGCCGACCCCGCTGCGCACGCTCCTGGCTGGGAGGCCCGACCGGAACGCCCCATGGTGGGCCTCCACAGTGGCGCCGGATCCTTCCGGAAAAGAGAAGGAGGCAGGTGGTCACACGCCCAGAGAGAATCCAGGGTCTTCCGTCGGCTAGATGTTGGGAACACACTCGCCTGCGTTCCCTCTGCACACGCAGTGCCTTCCACCGTATGCAATGGGTGCGCCTGTCCGGGAACCCTCCAGGAACCTGACAGACGTCGACGAGCACCATATAAGCTGTACTGACTTCTCCACTTGTCCCCCGCTTGAAGCATGCCTCCTAAGCGTTTCCGGACCGAAATTGAAGACGACTGGACAGTGCGTAGCTGGCGTTGGTGGGGCGCCGTGCTCCTGGGCTGCATGTTTGTTTTGGGGTCGGCTGACGCACAGGCGCAGGACGAGGACCGACAGGCGCGCCTCCAGGAGCTGGCACAGGAAATGGCGGTCGAAGAGGAGCGCCGGAGCGCGAAGGTGCAGGCCTTCGCGGAGCGCACGGGAACCCCTCTTCGCATAGAACTGGGAGAGGGACGCATCGCCGTGCTTCGGGACGTCGAAGATGGGCAGCCGGTCTACGTTAGCACTACCAACCTCGGTGGGGCAGAAACCTCCTCGGTAGACGACGTGTGGCCCGGGGGGAGTTTGGAGCTCTCTCTCACGGGGCAGACCGAGACTCTCGGGATTTGGGAGGTCGGAGGGGTGGTTCGGGCCTCCCACCAGGAGTTTGGAGGACGGGTTGACATCCGAGACGAGGGGGAACCGACCAATCATGCCACCCACGTGGCGGGCACGATGTCCGCGACCGGGGTCAACAGTGTCGCCAAAGGCATGGCCTTCCAGGGGACGGTTCATTCGTACGATACTGGAAACGTCGGGAGTGAGCTGGCGTCGGCCTCGGCTGAGGGACTTCGGGTGTCAAACCACTCGTGGGGGTACATCAAGGGATGGAGATACGATCGGGAAGAGCGGATGTGGCGATGGTTCGGGGATCCGTCCGTCAGCGAAACGGAGGACTATCGCTTCGGATTCTACGGCGCCTTCGCGCGGGCCTGGGACCAGATTGCTTACAATGCTCCCCGCCACGTCATCGTCAAGGCTGCCGGCAACGATCGAAATGACGCTCCATCGAGCCAACCGGTCGAGCATCT
>NZ_JBDGQQ010000039.1:0-7007 GCF_042218895.1 Salinibacter sp.
TCCCCATCCCGCCTCTCCTACCTCCCAGTCGGACGTTGGAACCGGTTCCAAAGACGACGATCCGTCTCATGCTCCGGTACTCACCCTAGACCGGGGCGGCACGATCCAGCACCTTGCCGAACCGGCGCGCCGTGTGCTTGAGTACCCCCCTGACGCAACCCCCGATCCCTGCTTCTTCTCACACGTCCACGGCCGCAACCTCCGGCGCGTCATGCGGGACCTGGCGCGCATGGTGAGCCACCGAAAGCAGCGGGCCCGGTGGCTCCTGCGCCTCCGCACCGGAAACGGACGCTGGCGCTGGTACCGATGCGTCGCCCGGAATCATCTCGATCAGCCGGACGGGGCCATTCAGGTTCGCCTCCGGCCGCTGTGATGCGGGAGCAGCGTGCTCGCGTTCGCCGAGCGTGCTGCCGTCCCCTACACCTCATCCGGGGTGCAATCTGAAATCACTTCCTCACCCGATTACACCTTGTTCAGGGCGCTCACGGAGGTCTCGGCGTGGATGGCACGGATGGCCGCCGCAAACCGGGGGGCCGCGTCGCAAATCCGGAGGCGCTCGGCTGCCCCTCCCTTGAGATGGGGGGCCACGGTGTTGGTCACGAAGAGCGCATCGAGGGCCGAGTCGGCGATGTGCTCGGCGGCGCCCCCGACGAAGAGACCATGGGTCGCCACCCCGTACACGACTTGCGCCCCGCCGTTGGCGCACGCCGCGGCGGCCTGCGTGATCGTGCCCCCGGTGCTAACGATGTCGTCTACGATGATGGAAACCCGCCCCTCGACGGTTCCGACGAGCGTCCCGCCGGTGACGCCTTCTTCCCGGCGCATTTTCTCGACAAATGCCGTCGGCACCTCGCGCCCGAGCTTTGCGCTCAGCCCCTCCGCAAACTTTCCGGCGCGCTTCACCCCGCCCTCGTCCGGCGACACCACGACCACGTCCGCGTCGCCCACCTCCTCGGCCATCCGATTTACAAACAGTGGGTGCGCCTCCAAGTGCTCGGTGCGGACTCGGAACGAGTTTTGGAGCACGGCGAGGTTGTGCACGTCCATCGTGAGGATCCGATCCACCCCGGCGGCCCCGAACAGGCTCGCGACGTATCGGGTAGTGACGGACCCGCGGGGGCGGGTCTTGCGGTCGTTGCGCTGGTAGCACAGGTAAGGAACGACGGCGGTGACCCGATCGGCCGAGGCGTCACGGAGGGTCCCCAGGAAAAAGAGAAGCCGACACAGCTTGTCGTTTACGCTCCACGCCTCCTCTCCGTAGAGCGACTGAATCACGAAGGCATCCCGGCCCCGAACGTTCACCTCGGACCGCACTTCGTGCTCCCCATCGGCAAACGTACGCTCGTGGTGGGCATCCAGCTCGGTGTCAAGCGCCGCGGCGACGGTTCGGCCGAACTCCTGACTTTCGGAGAGGGCGAACAGGCGGAGGTCGTCGGACATGGAGGCTGCGTCGTCAATCGCAAATTTGGTGTGCCACAAGGGACCGCCCAAAAACTAAGGGGCGACTCGTGGTGCGTGAAGCGCGACGCGTGAAGAATGATGCATGATTGTCAACCGATCGGGGTCCCCGCGGGCCGGGTTCATGGGTCGCCTCCAGCACAAGGGAGACAGTCAAGCGGAGGCAGCGCCGGGAGCAAGTTCTTAGTCCTGGCTCTCCTTCAGGGCCCGCTGGGTGAGCTCGTCGGCCGACTGAATGCCGGCGTCCTCGCGCAGTACCTGGCGGATGGCGCGCTCGGCGTCGGCCTTGCTCATGCCCAGCTCGGTAAGGGCCTCCAGGGCGTCGGCCCGCGCCTCGGCCCGGGCGTCGGAGCCGCCGCTGAGGGGAGATGTGTCGTCGAAGACGTCCAGGTCCGCGAGGGGGTCGCGGAGCTCCACGATGAGCCGATCGGCGGTCTTCTTTCCCACCCCCGAGATCTGCGTTAGGCGGCTCTTGTCCTCCTCCATCACGTGGTCGCGCAGCTCAGTGGGGCTCATCGAGGACAGGGCCGAGAGGGCCAGCTTCGGCCCCACACGCGAGACGCCGGTCATGGTCTCAAAGACCGTCCGCTCGGCCTTGGTGGCGAAGCCGTAGAGCGCCTCGTCGTCCTCGCGGAGGTAGTGGTAGGTGTGGAGGGTCACCTCCTCGTCGGTGTCGGGCAGGCGCTGGTACGTGGAGGTGGGCACGTAGACGCGGTAGCCGATGCCGTTCACGTCTACGAGGGCCGACTCCGGGTCCTTGTCGACGAGCGTGCCGGAGACGTAGTCGATCATTCAGCTGCGTGTAGGCCTGTGGAGGTGTGGGCGTTTGGACGAGGGCGGGCCGACGAGCTGCCGACGCCTGTCCTACTCAGCAAAGGACTCTTCGGCGAGTGCTTCGCCGACGTCCCGGTCCCACTCCTTGACGATGGGAATGCGGCGGCCCACGCCGAAGGCTTTCTCGGTGACGCGGAGGCCGGGCGGCGCCTGACGGCGCTTGTATTCGTTCTGGTCCACCTGCCGCAGCACGTCGCGCACCAGGTCTCGGTCGAGCCCCGTTTCGCTGACGATGGTCCCCAGCTCCTTCTTCTGCTCGATGTAGCGCTTAAGGATGGCGTCGAGCGTCTCGTAGGGCGGCAGCGTGTCGGTGTCTTTCTGCCCCTCGCGCAGCTCGGCGGACGGCGGCTTCTCAATCGTGCTCTGCGGGATGATCTCCGTTCCGGCCCGCTCGTTGATGTGGTGGGCGAGCCTGTAGACCCGTGTCTTGAGCACGTCGCTCAGCACGGCCACCCCGCCGTTCGTGTCGCCGTAGAGCGTGACGTAGCCGACGGCCATCTCGCTCTTGTTGCCCGTCGATAGGAGCAGGTGGCCGAACTTGTTGGAGAGGGCCATGAGCGTGACGCCGCGGGCGCGGGACTGGATGTTTTCCTCGGCCACGCCGGGCTCGGTCCCCGCAAATTCCTCTGCCAGCATCTCGTCGAACGCGTCGACGGCCGGCTCGATGGGGATCTCCTTGAACTCGATGCCCAGGTTCTCGGCGAGCCGTTCCGAATCGGTGACGGAGCCTTCCGAGGAGATCCTGGAGGGCATAGTGACGCCGACCACGCGCTCCGGCCCGAGGGCCTCGGCGGCCAGCGCGCAGGTGACCGCCGAGTCGATGCCGCCCGAGAGGCCCATGAGGGCCTTGTCGAAGATGCCGGTCTTCTCGTAGTAATCGCGGATGCCGAGGACGAGCGCGTCGTGCAGGTCGGCCACCGGATCGCGGTCGGGCGTGCAGGCGTCCGCGGACGCCTCCGTGTCCCAGACGAGCAGGTCCTCCTCGAAGGAGGCTGCGCACGCCACCTGCGTGCCGTCGGCGGCGTGGACGCGGCTGTCGCCGTCGTAGATGATTTCGGTATTGGCGCCCACCTGGTTGCAGAGAAGGAACGGCCGCTCGTGCCGGCGGCAGATGTGTTCTACCAGCTCGTTGCGCACTGCGTGCTTGCCGATTGAAAACGGCGAGGCACTGATGTTGATGAAGAGATCCGGATCCTGCGCCCCCAGCTCGGCGACCGGGTCGCACTCGTAGCGGTGGCCGTTGTTGTAGCCCTCCGGGTGGTGCACATTCCACATGTCCTCGCACACGTGCAGCCCGAGCCGCACCCCGCGCCACTCGACGATGCCGCGCGAACCGGCTGGTTCGAAGTGGCGGTGCTCGTCGAAGATGTCGTAGGTGGGGAGCAGTGTCTTGCACACACGGTCCTGCAGCTGCCCGTTTTCGAAGAGGAGGGCGGCGTTATGGAGCGGCTTGCCGTACGCACCGGGGTTCGGCACCGGCGCGCCGATGATGATCCCAAGGTCCGACGGCACGTGCTGCGCGATGTGCTCGACGGTCCGCTGGGTGGCCGTGCGGAAGAAGGGGTTCTCGAGCAGGTCCTCGGGCGGATACCCCGTCACACAAAGCTCGGGGAAAACGACAAGATCGGCCCCGCGGTCTCGGGCCCGGTGGGCATCCCGGAGAATTTTTTCCCGGTTGCCCTCCAGGTCGCCGATGGTGGGGTTGATCTGGGCAAGTGCAATTTTCATAGGTGCGGCGGTGGCAAGTGCATTCGTCGCTATAGAAGAATACACACGCCCGGTGCTGATGGTGCGTTCCGCCCTTGCGTCCAGTCCGCTACCTCGCCCCTTCCTTGACGTCTGCAAGCAGGGCGTTGTCGATGGCCGGGGCGTCCGGTGGGGCGTGGAGCACGGACACGTCGCCCGTCGACTCCATGACGACGGCGCGCACCTGCTCCAGCCGGGTGACGTTCGCCTCGCGGAGCTTGGCCCGCAGGTCGGCCTCGGTCATGTTGGCGCGGCGCAGGTTGTCGGACAGCACCTCCGTGCCGTCCGTGAGGAGCAGCGGCGCGTTGTCCACGAGGGCCGTAACGCCAGGCACCCGTTTGCGCAGGTTGCCCACGACAAATTGTAGCCCGAAGAGCACCCCGAGCGCCACAGCGCCCTCTAGGAGCGTCGGCTTTTGCCAGAGCGTGACGCTGGCGAGGATTGATCCAATGGCAATGGTGATCGCAAAGTCGAAGCCGCTCATCTTCGAGAAGCTGCGCAGCCCCACGATCCGGGTGTACAGGATGAGCAGGACGTACAGCGCCACCGCCGAGCACACGATCATGAGCGGCGCGTCTTTTGCCGCGCGGATCCAGGTCCAGTCGATCATTGGGGGTCGGGACGAGACGAAGGGACGCAATGAGAGGCTATGGCGCTGCGTCGCGCAGCGGTGCCGAAGCGGAGGCCTCGGACGGATTCTGACGAGCGTTGAGGAGGGAGCAACCGATCACGTGCCCCTCCGGGTCGACCTTCTCTATGGCAGCGTCGTTTTCGGTCTCTCGGAAGTACCCTTCTTTCTGCCTAAAGAGCACCTCAAGATAGTCGCCCTTACGACCGTACCAGACGGTTGTGTCCTTGTCCATCACACCTCACCTCGTTTGATTGAGGGGGCGAAATGCGCTGGGGAAGCAACGAAGCCGTCGAGGGGTGGTTAGCTCTCCATTTCTTCCAGAATCGTGCGCAGGTGCTGACGAACCTCAGGAAGTTCTTCCTGGACGGTGCGCCAGACGAGCTGCCGGTCAACGTCGCTGTAGTCGTGGATGAGGTTGTCGCGCATGCCTGCCATCGAGGACCATGGGACCTGCGGGTACTCGTCGCGGAGCGGTTGGGGCAGTCGCTTCGTGGCTTCGCCAACGATCTCCAGTGCCCGGATGACGGCGAAGACAGATTTGTCGTCGTCCACGAAGGACTCGTAGGTCGTGCCTTCCGCGAACGCCTGTGCCTTCTCGGCGGCGTCGAGGATGTCTTCGAGGTGGTCACTGGAGGAACGGTCGGTCATATCGGCTCGGCCTCCTCCTGCACACGGTCTCCGATGCGGGGCTTGAGGGCGTTCTCTGTGACGAGGTCCACGGACTGCCCGAGAAGATCGCTCAACGTGCGCTCCAGCTCGATAAGGCCGAGCAGGCCAGGTGGATCCTCGAACGTGACGAGGATGTCGATGTCGCTGTCGGGGCGTTGCTCGCCGCGCACGTACGATCCGAACAGGGCGAAGGACTCCCCCCGTACTCGTCGCGGAGCTCGGGGAGGTGCTGTCGAAGCGTCTTCTTGATGTCGTCCAGAGACGGAGACATGACAGAAGGCGAGTGATGAGGTCCTGCGGAACAGGTGCTGCGCGGAGCTACGGGGCTGCGTCGCGCAGTGTCACGGAGACGGGCGCCTCGGATTGCGTCTGACTCACGTTGAGTATGGAGAAGCCGATCACGTGCCCGTCCTGGTCGACCTTCTCCATCACGGCGTCATTGTCCGTCTCCCGAAAGTACCCCTCCTTGCGTTCGAAGATCACCTCCAGGTAGTCGCCCTCGCGGTCGTACCAGACGGTTACGTCTTTGTCCATAGCACCTCACCTCGTTTGATCGAGTCCGTGAAGTACGCCGTGAGAATGAACGGGTCCTCTACCGCTGCTTTCACGACGGCGCACAGATATTTGCTCGTGACCGGTGTGGTCTCGAAGGATCGGTAGAACAGCTCAACGGTCTCATCGGTCCGCGACCGAACGATCCGATCGGGGGCTCGGATCGTAGGACGAAGGAACTCAGGCAAATCAGTCAATTCCGGATGTGTCGTCCGAATGTGGTCCTCCCGTTCTTCGGTGAGACGGAGGGACCGGCCGTGGACATCCTCGTATTCCGTCACTCTAAACTGGAGAAGTGAGGAGCCCAAACAGAAAAGGGGACTCTTGCTCCTCCTTTTCTCGAAGAAAGTCGATTAGGGGCTTGTAGGTCGAGTTCTCGACGTGGGACTCATACCAGTCGTCGTACGTCCCCTCGAGAAGGTGCTTCTCGATCAACCGGGCTTCGTCGAGAAGAACCCAGAGGTTGTGCGTGGCCCGATTACAGAAGCCGAAGGTTTTCTTGGCCTTCAGGCCGTCGAGACCGTGTTTCTCACAGGCCGGGCAGTCACAGTTGGCCAGCGTCTCCCATTCTTCGTCACTCGGATCCCGTCCCTCCCAGCTCCCAAGATCACGGACAGACCGGTCGCCACTTCCAGGCAACTGGATGATGCCTCGGGCGGCCCGGTTTCGCCATCCTGTGGAGTCCACGGAGTCGATGCCGAGCAGGCGGGCGATGTGTAGGGTTGAGTTGCCGCCGACGCCGAAGAGGTGGAGATCTTTATTGCTGAGCGTCTCCCGAATCTTCTGCAGATCGGTGAGTACCCGCCTGTACTTCATCGTCTCGTGAGCACGGAGAAGACTGGGGATAATACCCCACCCCTTCAAGGTCTTGCGGAATTCTGATTGGTTAAAGCGTAGCTGCCCAAAACCGGCACGTCGCCCGTCGACTCCATCACGACGGCGCGCACCTGCTCTAGCCGAGTCACGTTCGCCTCGTGGAGCTTGGCCCGCAGGTCCGCCTCGGTCATATTCCGCGGGCGCAGGTTGTCGGACAGCACCTCCGGGCCGTCCAGAAACAAGAGCAACGTGTCTTTCGCCCCACGGATCCAGGGTCCGTTAATCGTCGGTGTGCCGGGAC
>NZ_JBDGQQ010000004.1:0-7854 GCF_042218895.1 Salinibacter sp.
ACCTTTCCCCGCCCGGCCCGTACTCGACACAGTGGCTTTCAACCCAAACTGAAAACCGAAATGCCCGACGCGTCCTCCCCGATTTCGAACGGCCGGGCGGCCTCCGACCACTCCGATGCCGACGGAGACACGCTAACCCTCGACCGGTCCGCGCCGACGACTCTCGACGAGATTCGCCTCCCGGTCGAGGACGATCTGGAGGCGTTTCGCTCCTACTTCCGGGAGGCGATGCGGTCGGACCACATGCTGCTGGACAAGATCACCCAGTACGTGCTGTGGCAGAAGGGCAAGCGCATCCGCCCAATTCTGGTGCTGCTGTCCGCGCAGGCCTGCAGCGGCACCGCGACAGACACAACGCACCGGGCCGCCGCGCTGGTGGAACTGTTGCACACGGCCACCCTCGTGCACGACGACGTGGTGGACGACGCCGAGGAGCGCCGGGGCGTGTTCTCCATCAATGCCCTCTGGAAAAACAAGATCGCTGTCCTGCTCGGCGACTTTCTGCTGAGCAGAGGCCTCCTCCTCTCCCTCGACCACGACGACTACTCAATCCTCCACACCCTCTCCGACGCGGTGCGCCGCATGAGCGAGGGGGAACTCCTTCAGATTGAAAAATCGCGCCTGCTGGACATCGACGAGGAGACGTACTTCCGCATCATCTCGGACAAGACAGCCTCCCTCATCTCCGCCTGCACCAAGAGCGGCGCCGTCAGCGTCACTGACGACGAAGCCCTCATCGAGCGGATGGACGAGTTTGGGGAAACCCTCGGCCTCGCCTTCCAGATCCGAGACGACCTTTTCGACTTCAGCGTCGAGGACGCCGGGAAGCCGATCGGGATCGACCTGCAAGAAAAGAAGATGACCCTGCCCCTCATCGTGTCGCTCCGCGAGGCAGGCCGTCGTGAGAAGAAGCGCATCCTCAAGCTCGTGGATCAGGACGACAAGACCCGCGACGACCTCCGCACCATCGGGACCTTCGTGGACAAGCACGGAGGCATCGCGTACGCTCGGCGCAAGATGGAGTCGCTGGCGTCGGACGCGCGCTCCTTGCTGAGTGCCCTGCCTCCCTCCGAGGCCCGACGATCGCTCGCCGGCCTTACCCAGTTTGCCATTCAGCGCTCCCGGTAGACAACGGCGAATTTCGACTTTCGAATGTCGAATTTGTTAGGTTGAAGTCCTCTGCCGTTCGTCACTCGACATTCGCAATTCGAAGCTGTCTGCCATGCCTGCCCTCCACCTCCTCGGCACCGGCGCCGCCGTTAGCGACCCGCACCGCACCACCACCGTGCTGGCCGTGGCCGACGACGCCTCGCCCCCGAACACGATCGTCGTGGACTGCGGGGGCGACGTGCTCCAGCGGCTCCAGGCCTGCGGCCCGTCCATCGACAGCGTGGAGGGGCTCATCGTAACCCACGCGCACATGGACCACACGAGCGGCTTTCCGCTCTTCATGGAAAAGATCTGGCTGGACGGTCGCGACCGCTCCATTCCGGTCTGCGGCATCGAGTCGGCCCTTGCCCAGGCGCAGCGGCTCTGGGACGCGTTCGCGCCGGTCCACGAGGGGTGGGAGGGCATCCCGCCCATCGACTGGCGCGAGGTGCAGCACGAGCGGGACGCGGTCGTCTGGAACGAGGCGCCCTGGATGATCACCGCCGCGCCCGTCGACCACGGCGACACGGCCAACGTGGGGCTCCGCTTCGAGCACGCCCCCACGGGTCACGTGACCGCGTACTCCTGCGACACGGCTCCCACGGAAAGCGTCGTCCACCTGGCCCGGGACGCTGACGTGCTGGTTCACGAAGCCAACGGGGGCACGACCGACAATCATTCGACGGCGGCCGGGGCGGCGGAGGTGGCGGCCGACGCCGACGTGGACCGTCTCCTCCTTGTCCACCTCCCCCCCGGCGACAAAAGCGACGCCCTCCACGAGGCCCGCTCCATCTTTCCCCATACGGACCTGGGGGAGGAACTTGGCACCTACGCACTGTCCGCCTGATTGCCCCTCGTCCTGCGTCTCCACCTCGCGTCACAGCACGTAGAGCACGACGGCCGCGTAGTGGCACGCACTCCCCACCAGCACAAAGACGTGCCAGATCGCGTGGCTGTACCGGAGGGAGTGCCAGCCGTAGAAGAGGGTCCCAATCGTGTAGGCCAGCCCGCCCGCCGCAACGAGGAGCAACGCCCCGATCGGCAGCGCGGCGCGCATGGGATCCGCGAGGAGCACCCCGAACCAGCCCATGAGGAGATACAGCGAGGTGGCCGCCGGGTGAAAGCGGTGCTCGGACAGAAGCTTAAACAGCAGCCCGACCAGCGCAAAGCCCCACGCCAGCGCCAGGACGGTCCAGCCCCATCCCTCCCGCATGAGGACGCCCGCGAACGGGGTGTAGGTGCCCGCGATGAGGAGGAAGATGGCGACGTGGTCGAGGATGCGCAGCGTCCGCTTCAGGCGGGGGGTGCCCGCGCTGTGGTACAGCGTGGAGGTGGCGTAGAGAAACACGAGGGTGCCGCCGAAGACCACAGAGGCGGCCAGGTCCCAGCCCGTGCCGGCCAGCCCGGAGAGGAGGAGCAGCCCGATCCAGCCAATCACGCTCAAGACGAGACCGATTCCATGCGTGATGGCGTTCGCCAACTCCTCCTCATAAGACTGCCGCTTGTGCGGCGCCATCGTCGGATCGTGGACCGGTTCGCGCTGATCGCCCTCAAAATTCCACGTGAGCATGGGACAAATCACCTCTCAGCGACGGGTCAAGGAGGGAGTGGTCCACTCCAGTTGTACGATAGGGGTCAAGGGAGACCGTACTGTTACGGAGAGATTAGATCCTCGGCGGGCTCGTCGCTCTCGTCTTCCAGCCGAGCTCGTTTCCACGCCTGGTAGTCGCGCAAATCCTGTTCCAGGAGGGAGAGACAGGCCGACACGACCGCCGCGTCGTCGAGCACCCCTAGGAGCGGGATCGTGTCGGGGATGAGGTCGAACGGATTGAGGACGTAGAGCAGCGTAAAGCCCGCGGCGCTGAGCGTCCAGACCGGGATCTCGCGGTAGTGCCCGCGCCGGGCGTCGCGGACGAGGCTCAGAAGAAGACGTCCGTCCTCGAGAAGGCGCTGCAGTGGCCCGTTCGACTCGAACCGCTCCTCGATGGCCTCCGCCTGCTCGATCACGGTATCGAGGTCGACCTCCGTGATGTCCTTCGCGCCGCGCTCCACGTACTCCTCGTCAATGGCCGCCAGGCGCTCCGCGACCGACGCATCCTCCGTGCCTCCAAACCGCCGACGCAGCGCACGGGCCCGCGTCCGAATTCGCTCGGACAGTTGCTCGAAGTTTGGAAGCCGGCGCTTCATCCGCGCCCGGAGGCTGGTGGAATCGGCATCCATTGCGGTGTGGGCTTCGTAAGAGGTCTGATTTTGACAACGCCCGGACGCTACAGAAGCTCCCGCCTCGTTCATGCGGGTCGCGTAACGATTTTCCGACGGGACGGGTTGGCTGCACAATCGCTCCCCGACACCTGTCCCTTCGATGTCCCCAACGCTCAACGCAAAACGCCCAACGCCCTCAGCGCTACGTCTGGATCACACCTGTGTTGAACTGCTCAAGCTCCGGATTGTGATCCACCATGTTCAGTCCGCGGGCGAGCCAGTCCCGGGTGTCGACGGGATCGATGAGGGCATCCACCCAGAGCCGCGCCGCGGCGTAGTAGGGGGTCGTTTGCTCTTCGTACCGGTCCTGGATCTCGGAGAGCAACGCCTCCTCGTCCTCGTCGGAGAGCTCCTCCCCCTGTTTCTCCAGCTGGCGCACCTTGATCTGCTTGAGCACCTTCGAGGCCTGCGTGCCGCCCATCACCGCGATCTTGGCCGTCGGCCAGGCCAGCACGAGGCGCGGGTCGTAGGCGCGTCCGCACATCGCGTAGTTGCCGGCCCCGTAGGAGTTGCCCACCACAACGGTGAGCTTGGGCACTGTGGAGTTGGACACCGCGTTCACCATCTTCGCGCCGTCTTTGATGATGCCGCCCTGCTCGGCCCGCTTCCCCACCATGAAGCCGGTGACGTCCTGAAAAAAGAGAATGGGAATCTCCTTCTGGTTGCAGTTCATGATGAAGCGCGCGGCCTTGTCGGCGGCGTCGGCGTAGATGACACCGCCCACCTGGATCTCCCCTTTCGAGTCGAGATCGGTTCGGTTTCGCACGACCGCCCGTTGATTGGCCACCACGCCCACGTTCCACCCGTCGAGGCGGGCGTACCCGGTGAGTAGGGTGCGGCCGTATCCCTCCTTGTACTCGGTCCACGATTCCGCATCGATGATGCGCGCCAGAATTTCCCGCATGTCGTACTGCCCGTTTTCCGCCGCCGGGAAGAGGCCGTAGAGATCGTCCGCCGGGTACGCAGGCTCAGTCGATTCCTTGCGCACAAAGCCGAAGCGCTCCACCGGCCCGGAGTGGTCCACGATCGACCGGATTTTGTCGAGCGCCGCCTCGTCGTCTTCCACCTTGTAGTCGGTGACGCCGGAAATCTCGGAGTGCGTGGTGGCCCCGCCCAGCTCGTCCGCCTCCACGTCCTCCCCGATGGCCGCTTTCACGAGAAACGGCCCCGCGAGAAAGACCGACCCGGTCCCTTCTACGATGATCGCCTCGTCGCTCATGATGGGCAGGTAGGCGCCCCCGGCCACACAGCTGCCCATGATGGCCGCAATCTGCGGGATGCCCTTGCTCGACAGCCTCGCATTGTTGCGGAAGATGCGCCCGAAGTCGTCCTCGTCGGGAAAGATCTCGTCCTGCATCGGCAGGTACACGCCCGCCGAGTCGACGAGGTAGATGATGGGCACGTGATTCTCCAGCGCGATCTTCTGGGCGCGGAGGTTTTTCTTCGCGGTGATGGGAAACCACGCGCCCGCCTTTACGGTGGCGTCGTTGGCCACCACCATGCACTCGCGCCCGCTCACGGGACCAAGTCCCATAACCGTGCCCCCGGCCGGACAGCCGCCCTCCTCCTCGTACATCTCGTAGCCCGCAAAGAGCCCCAGTTCCCGAAACTGATCGGCATCGTCGAGCAGGTACGCAATGCGCTCCCGGGCCGTCAGCTTGCCCCGATCGTGCTGCTTCTGAATCTTCTTCGCACCGCCCCCCTTCCGAATCTCGTCGGCACGCTCCCGCATGGTTTCGACGAGGGCGTCGTAGTGGGCGGCCTGTTCCTGAAATGAGGCACTGTCGGTGGGAGCCTCGGACCCAATCGTGTCGGACTCGGGCATGTGGAGGATTGGGGGTGAGGAGACGATGAGCGGACCAGCAACGGCCGTCGGACGCAGCTCCTCCTTCCGACGCCTCTTGTAATCTAATCGCCGCGGTCCTCAATCCAAAACGCCCCCGTACGCGAAAGGCCGGATCCCCATCGAAGGGAGCCGGCCGCGTGCGTAGTCTCGATGCGCAGGTTTCCCGGACCGGAGGACCGCCGGACCAGCTATAGAATTGCGCTCATTTTCCGACGAATCTCCTCGACGGATTCGCCGGTCTTGTCGTGGATGAGGCCCATGATCTTATCCAGTTCCCCGCGGGCCCGCTTCATCTGCTTGTCGTCGAAGTCGGTGTCGTCCCAGATGTCTTTGATTTGGTCTCGAATCCGACGCCAGTCCTCGTTCATTTTTTCCGTCGCCATAATCAACCTCGCTGATGG
Organism: Salinibacter sp.; assembly: GCF_042218895.1. Classification (NCBI taxonomy): domain Bacteria; kingdom Pseudomonadati; phylum Rhodothermota; class Rhodothermia; order Rhodothermales; family Salinibacteraceae; genus Salinibacter; species Salinibacter sp. Next base: position 5,659 of record NZ_JBDGQQ010000004.1, read on the forward strand.
CTTGTGAGCAAGAGCGTGATATCTCAACTAGATGATACTGCCTATTTGTGGACGGGGTTTCACCCGTGCTCTCGAACGGCCGGAGGGACCGAGCGTTAGAACACTCGACAACAGATACTCACGCACTTGCGCCTCCAACTATGCCCACTGTCGGAGTCATAGGGGCCGGCATTGCCGGCCTGGCCGCCGCCCATCAGCTGCGGGAAGAGGGGGTCGCCGTTCGCGTCCTTGAAGCGTCGGATCGGACCGGCGGTGCCATTCAGTCGGACCACACGGAAGGATTCCTGGTCGAGGACGGCCCCAACTCGGTTCGGGCTGGTGCCCCCGCCCTGGAGGCGATCATCGACGACCTCGGGCTCCAGGACCGTCGGATCTGGGCAAACGACGACGCCGACACCCGCTACGTGGTGCGCGACGAACGCCCGACCCCCCTTCCCCGATCCGTCGGCTCGTTTCTCTCAACGGACCTCTTCTCCACCCGCGCCAAGTTGCGCCTGCTCGCGGAGCCTTTCGTTGGACGAAGCGAGGCGGAGGACGAGAGCGTGGCGCACTTTACGCGGCGGCGTCTGGGACGGGAGGTGCTCGACTACGCCATTGCCCCGTTCGTGGGGGGCGTCTTCGCCGGCACCCCCGAAGACCTCTCCGTGCGACACGCCTTCCGCCGGCTCGCGGCGCTCGAAGACGAGTACGGCTCGCTCTTCCTCGGCGCGGTGCGGCGCGCGCTCTCCAGCAACGGATCGGGCGGCGAGGACGCCCCGTCGGGCCTCTTTTCGTTCCGCGGCGGCCTGCAGGTCCTCCCCAACGCCCTGACCGATGCTCTGGGGGACCGGGTCACCCTGAATGCACCGGTGACGACCCTCGACCACGACGGCTCACAGTGGCATGTGACAGTGAATCGCCCGGACGGGCACGAGCAGACTCGCACGTTCGACGCCCTCGTCTGTACCGCCCCGCTCCACCGGCTGGACGAGATGGACTTCGACACGCCGGTGGACCTCACCCCCTTCGCAGACGTCTCGTATCCTCCACTGAGCGTGCTCGCCTTGGGCTACCCTCGCGAGGCGGTGGATCACCCGCTGGACGGCTTCGGGATGCTCGTGCCTCCCGTCGAGGACGACCTGAATATCCTGGGGACGATCTTTTCCTCCACGCTCTTTCCCGGCCGGGCCCCGGACGACCACGTGCTCCTCACCACGTTCGTCGGCGGCGGGCGGGCGCCGGAGCAGGCCACAACGGAGACGTCCGCCGTTCAGTCGACCGTGGAGCGCGACCTGGAGCGCCTCCTCGGCGTAGACGGGTCGCCAGTCTTCCGGCGCCACATCCACTGGCCGAACGCCATTCCGCAGTACACCGTCGGCTACGGGTCGGTGAAAGAGGCCCTCGACGCGCTCGAACGACAGCACCCCCGGCTCGCCTTCGCGGGCAACTACCGGCAGGGGGTCTCGGTGAGCGACGCGCTCACCTCCGGCGTGGAGACCGCCGACCGCCTCCTCGACCGATTGCCGATGCGCGAGAACGCCCAGCGTTGACATGTTTCATGCCGCACCTTGTGTCTAAATCAAGAAGCATGGCTACTACGCTACCCAGCGATAGGAGGCCACCGGCTCTGGCTATAACGCTTCTGAGGTGCACCTGAGAAGTTGGACTGGCGACGAGCAGCGGAGGCTGGAACGTGCAGGGCGACGTAGGGGTGAGTGCACAGTGATCCCTTCTGCACGCATTCGCTTGGCGCGGGCAGCTGGCCGGGCGAGATCTGTTCCGGCGTGAGCGGAGGCACACTTTTCAAACAAATGCCCTCCGAGTGTGTCGCGGGTAGAAAGGTAGATGTACCAGCGAACGGCTTTCGCGGCACTCTACCCGCCGGACTGTGATGTCTCCGGGGCATTTACGCCCCACAATCTCACCTCAACGATCTGTCCGGACTCTCGCAGCACGCGGTACGTGTCGCCGTCTGTGGCCAGGACAACTTCCGCTCAAAACGAGCCCTGAGCGAGAACAGGCCCGACCATCACAGCTCCTACGTTTGACTTTTTTCAAGAGATTCATTTATCCTAGAAATCAGTCGTCGTCGCTCTGAATTACAGGAAGCACCGAAGGTCGATCTGCGCCTCTGGCCGCCCCTTCGCGTCGGGGCATACGCGAACTAAGTAGAACAGTAAAAGTACGTTAGTTTTGGTAGAGACCCGCTGTCTGGAG
>NZ_JBDGQQ010000040.1:0-12718 GCF_042218895.1 Salinibacter sp.
TCGGCAGCACGTGCCACGGCGCCGGGCGCCAGATGAGCCGCCGCCAGGCCCGCAAAGTCTCCGGCAACCGCAACGTCACTGCCGAGCTGGCCAACGAGGGCATCATCGTGCGCGGCGAGAGCCGCCGGACGGTCCGGGAGGAGATCTCAGAGGCCTACAAAGACGTGGCCGACGTGGTGGAGGCCGTGGAGGGCGCGGGCCTCTCCAAGAAGGTGGCGCAACTCCGGCCCCTCGGCGTCATCAAGGGGTAAAGGGAAAGGGGGAATGGGCAATGGTGTGAAGTTGTCTTCGTAAAGAACCTCTGCCGATCTGCATACCGGTAGATTGCCTTCTGCTTCGCCATGCCCACGAAGCAGCCCCCTGTGTTGGGGACCTTCACACCGACGGATGTCCATTTTGGCGGCCCCAAAATGGACGAAAAGGGCTCGGCTGGCAGAAAATGGCCTGAGGCCCGCTCTCGCTCCACTGAAATTTATCGAACTCGCCCTCCGTTCGTCGGGCTCAGCCCAGGACTACTTCCTCGCTTCGCTCAGGGCGCGGGCATGATAAATTTCGGTCGTTCCGCGATCGGGGGCCTCCGGGCGGCCATTTTCTGAAGGCCGGGGGTCGGCTATCGGGGGATCTCTTACACCCAGTCAGGGGAGGCTCCTCAGAGCAAACAACTTCATACTATTGGGGGAATGGGGAAGTGGGCGCGTGGGGACCGTGGTGCCCCCCAGCACCGCGCCAGGGAGGCTTCCCGGAACGCGAGCGGTACCGGAGGAGGCAGTATTTCCCGCGATCGGGAACGTTGGGCATTGCCCCACCTCCCTGCCCATCGGTTCGTCTATGTCCGCCTCGCCGTGCCGATTCTCGTCCGTAATGCCCGCAACGAGTTCGTCGAGCGCATACTCCTCCGGCGAGACGGCCTGGATGGTAATTACACCATCCTCGACTTCGACCTCCACGACCGACCCTTCACGAATCTGGACCCGATCAGCGAGCGGACGCGGAATGCGAACGCCCAGGCTGTTTCCCCACTTTTCCACTTTCTGCCGCATGGTCCGTACCGAGTGAATTCGTGGACTGCGAGTTTAGACTCCCACGTTCTCAGCCCTCCCCCATTCGCCCTCTCTCCCATTCCCCCACGCTCCCACGCCCAAACGCCCACACGCAGTCTTACCCCCCGTCCGCCCCGATCGGAGTGCCCCCGTCCCCTGGCGCCTCCACCCGGGTTCGGAGCGTCGGCAGGGCCTCGGGGTAGTGCTCGCGCACGTACGCCACGAGCTGCTCCCGGATCTCGCAGCGCAGGTTCCAGAGCGTCGGCGCGTCCGTGGCGCTCGCGATGGCCCGCAACGTAATCGTCCGTTCCGAGGCATCCGTCACCTGCAGGCCCGCCACGTCGCCGTCCCAGTGCTCGGAGGCCTCCACGATGCGGTGCAGCTCCTCGCGAAGGTCGTCAACCGGCACCGTGTAGTCGACGTAGAGGAAGACCGTGCCGATGAGGTCCGACGAGGTGCGCGTCCAGTTTTGGAATGGGTTTTCGACGAAGTGGGTGATGGGGAGGACAATGCGCCGCCGGTCCCACACGCGCACGACGACGTAGGTGAGCGTAATCTCCTCGACCCAGCCAAAGTCGCCCTCCACGATGACGACATCGTCCACCCGGATCGGTTGGGTGAGTGCAATCTGAATGCCTGCGACCACATTGCCGAGGGTGCGCTGGGCGGCGATGCCGACGACGATGCCAACGATGCCGGCGGAGGCGAGGAGGCCAGTGCCCAGCTCGCGGAACGGCTCGTATTGCATCAACACAATCCCGAGCGCCAGGACGACCACGACGGTGGCCACGATGCGCCGCAGGATGCGCACCTGTGTGACGATCTTGCGCGCCTTCAAATTGTCCGGCTCGTCCGTCGTGTAGTACTCGCTAATGGCCTCTTCGCCGGCGTGGAGGAGCGCCAGGAAGGTCCAGGTCGCCGCGACGACGAAAACGATGTGGAGCCCGCCCGTGAGAAAAGGAAAGACCGTGTCCGACAGGGCGTCGCGAACGGCGGGCAGCGCGGCGTAGACGCACAGGACCGGGACGAGCAGGCGAAGGGGCCCGCGAATCCGGCGCAGGAGCGCCCCACGGAGGGGCAGTCTCCACTCGTTTCCGCGCGTGAGCACCCGGAGGAGCCAGAGGACGCCGGCGTAGACGAGCCCTCCGAGGACGGCGGCCCCGAGGAGAACAAGCACGGCCCCAATCCCCGAGTTGCCAAACGCGAGTAGCGAGTCGCTGGAGACCTTGTCCATGAACATGCCTCGGTTAGTGCACGAATCGCACGATCCCTTCTCTGCGCGCCGCCCCGGGACCGGTGCCTACTCCGCTACCTCCAGGGCCTCGTCGAACTCGACGCCCACGAGCTTTGAGACCCCCTGCTCCTCCATTGTCACGCCGTACATGCGGTCCGAGAGGTCCATCGTGCGCTGGCTGTGGGTCACAAGAATGAACTGCGTGTCGTCCTCGAAGCGGCGCACAAGGTTCATAAACCGCTCCACGTTGGCGTCGTCGAGGGGCGCATCGACCTCATCGAGCACGCAGAAGGGGCTGGGCTTCACGAGGTAGATGGCAAAGAGGAGCGCCGTGGCCGTGAGGGCCTTTTCGCCGCTGGAGAGTTGGTCGAGCGTGACCGGGCGCTTGCCCCGCGGCTTGGCGACGATCTCGATGGCCGAATCAATGGGCTCGTCTGGGTCTTCGAGCCGCAGCTCGGCCGACGCGTCGCCCCCGAAGAGCTCGGCAAAAATGTCATCGAAGCTCTCGCGAATCTCCGTGAAGGTGTCGAGGAAGCGTTCCGACGCCTTCGTATTGATTTCCGCGATCGTGTCGAGGAGCGTCTCTTCGGCCTCCTCCAGGTCCGCCCTCTGCTCCCTCAAAAACTCCAGCCGCTCCTTCTCTTCCTCGTATTCCTCTAGCGCGAGGGGATTGACGTCTCCGAGCGCGTTGATTGTGCCCCGCAGGCTCTTCACCTCGGACTGCGCCTCAGACTCGTCAAACCCCTCCGGTACTGAAATGGGATTCTCCGCGAGGTCGCGGTCGAAGTCCGCCTCAATGCTTTCCAGAAGGTCTTGGATGCGAGTCTCTACCTCCGCGCGCTCCACGGCAGCATCGTTCTCTTGCTCAAGGGCCTTCTCGCGCTTCCGCCGGAGGGTGCGGAGGTGCGATTCGGCCGCGTCGATCTCCTCTTTGACGTCCTGGACCGCCTCTTCGGCGTCTTCAACGGACCGGTCGTGCGTCTCACGCTCGCCGCGAATCGACGCAATCTTCTCGTCGAGCTCAGTCTGCGTGTCGAGGGCCTCCTCGATGGTGGACTCGAGATCGTCGATCTTCTGCGCCCGTCTCTCAGCGCGGCGGTCGATGTCCGCGATTTGCTGGCGGGTGCGCTCGAGGTCTTGCTCGAGGCTTTCGACCCGATTCCGGGCCTCAACGGCTTCGACCTGGGCCGCCCCGAAAGCGTCGACGGCCGCTCGCTCGCGGCGCTCGGCTCCCTTGAGGGATTCCTCGGCGTTGACCCGCTTCTGGCGCAGGGCCTTCGTCTCTTCCTCGGCGGCCTCGACGCGCCGCCGAAGCTGGTCGATTTGCTCCTCGTGGTCGGCAAGGTCTGCCTCAATGTCGTCGATGCGTTCCCGAAGTTTGGCGCGCCGCTCCGTGGCCGTCTTGCGCTCGTGTCGGACCCGCTCCAGGCGTTGCTTGGCCTCAGCGAGCGCTGTCTCGGCCTCGTCGACGGCGGTTTCGTGGGCGGCCCGATCGATGGCTTCAAGCTCGGCCCGGGCGTCTTCGACGGCTGCCTCCTGCTCGTCGCAGGCCGCCCGCAGCTCGGCCCGTTGCTCGCGCGCCCGGTCCAGTTGCTCGCGACGGCCGATTCGGCGGGCGGCCGGCGAGCTGCTGTCCTGCGGGCCTCCGCCGTGGAGCATCCCTCGGGCGTCGACCCACTCCCCGGTGCGGGCGAAGATGCGGGGCGCTCCCTCGGCCGCCTCGGCGACCGCCTCGGCCCTGTCGAGCGTATCGACGAGGTAGCAGTCGTGCAGCAGCACGTCGGCCAAGGGCTCGTAGTCGGGCTTGGTGGTGCGGACGACCTCGCGGAGGGGCACGGCGTGGTCGGGTGCCGAGTGAGTCGGGACCGCGTCGGGCAGGCGGTTGAGCACGAGGAACGAGGCCCGCCCGTTTTCGGCCGCCCGCAGACGAGCGACGGCGGCCCGCGCCTGGTCGGCCGTCGGCACGACGACGCAGGAGGCGAGGTCGCCCAGGGCCGCGTCGAGCGCCAGGCGCACGTCGTCGTCGCAGCTGAGGACGTCGACCACGGTGCGCAACTCGCCAGGCGGTTCGTCCGCCGTGGCCAAGAACTGAACGGCCTCCGAGAATTCGTCGTAGCTCCCAACGAGGTCTTCGAGGAGCTCAACCTCCGCGTCGGCGGCGTCGAGTTGGCGTTCCAGTTCCTGGAGACGCTCCCTGGCCTCCACTAGGGCTTCCTCGCGCTTCTGGTGCTCGGCCTGGGCTTCGTCGAGCGCAGACTGGGCGTCCTGGAGATCCGCCGCGGCGGTGTCACGCTCGGCGCGGGCCGTCTCAGCCCGGTCGTCGAGCGTGCGGATTGTTTCTTCGAGGTCCTCAAGCTGCTGCCGGGCCCGCTCCCGCTCGTCCGTCAAGAGTTCCCGGCGGTTCGTGAGCTGATCGAGGGTCCGGCGGCGCTGCGCATGCTCCTCCGCGGCCGCCTCGGCTTTCTGCCGGAGCTGCTGGACCTGCTCGCGGAGCTCGTCCGCGGTCGTCTTGGCTTCGTTGCGCTCGGTCCGGGCCGTTTCCAGGGCCGTCTCGGCCACGTCGAGCGCGGGACGTGCCTGTTTCAGGGCCTGTTCGAGGCGCTGCCTCTGTTCGAGTAGGGCGCGGCGCCGCTCGCGATCCTCCTGCTGGGCCTGCTGGGCCTCGTCCCGGTCCTCGCGGGCCCGCGTCAGGCGTTCGCGCTGCAGCCGCTGTTCGGCCTCGAGCTCCCGTACACGGGTCCGGTGCTCCTGTAGCGCCTCACGCCGGTCCTGGAGGGTCGCCTCGCGCGCCCGGAGCTTCTCGCGCAGTTCCTTCAGGCGCGTCTCCGCGTCCTGCTCGTCGGTTGCCAGGGCCTCAGCCCGGTCGGCGTGCGCGTTCTCACGGTCCTGAAGCTCCGTCCGTCGGTCCGCGAGCCGGTCGTATTCGACCTGAGCGAGCAGCACCTCCAGACGCCGCAGCTTGTCCTCGGCCTGTTGGTGCCGCCGGGCCTTTTCGGCCTGCCGCCCGAGCCGCTCGACCTGAGTCTCCACCTCATCGGTCAGATCTCGGACCCGGTCCAAATCGGACTGCGTGCTATCGAGCTTCCGGAGGGCCTGGCGTCGGCGCATCTTGTACCGCGTGATGCCGGCCGCCTCCTCAAGCATGCGACGGCGGTCCTCGGTGGACCCGGACACGAGCTCATCGACCATTTTCAGTTCGATGACCGAGTAGGCGTCGGCCGCCATCCCGGTGTCCATGAACAGGTCGGTGATGTCCTTCAGGCGGCACTGGGTTCCGTTCATCAGGTACTCGGAGGTCCCGTCGCGGAAGAGGCGACGGCCGATGGTGACCTCGGTGTACTCCGTCGGCAATACCCCGTCGGTGTTTTCGATGGTGAGCTCCACCTCGGCCATGCCGAGCGGCCGCCGGCTCGAGGTCCCGTTGAAGATGAGATTCTCCATCTTTTCGGACCGAAGCACTGTGGGCCGCTGCTCCCCGAGGACCCAGCGGATGGCATCGACAATGTTCGATTTGCCGCATCCATTGGGCCCTACGATGGTCGTGACGCCGGGATCGAACGTGAGTGTGGTCGAGTCGGCAAAGCTCTTGAAGCCCTGTAGTTCAAGTTTGCTGAGGTACATGTACGATGCGTGGTCACCAAAAGCAGAAGTACAGCATCGTCAGGGGCACGGTGCGGAGTGTGCAGAAGTCACCACCACTCGACCGCGGGGGACGCAGCGTGCCCCTCCCCCTGACAGAACGCGTTCCGCGTCTGGGGTCAAATCTGTGGGCTGGATCGACCGCAGGGCTAGAGATTGGTTTAAGTAAACGGGTGGAGTGCTGTTTTGCAAGCGAGGTGACCCCGCTAGAAATCCCCGTTCACGGCCGTCTCGACAGGGTTTTAACTCCGGGGGCGTGAGACTTCTGTTATTGAATCCGCCCAGAGCCCGATTCTACAGCCCGAGGCGAAGGAACGCCGACCACGTTCGGGTCCGCCCACGAGTTGGAAATTCAGCCCCGAGGTCCGAGAAGGGTTGGTTCTCCACGTTCTGCGTCACGTCCACGAGCCCCCACTTACGGCGCACAGCGAGATTGAATTTTCGCTCTCCAATCGAAATGGTGGCCCCGATCCCCAACACGATCCCTGCGTTGAACCGGTCGAAGAAGGTCGCGTCGCTCGGGATCGGAATGTTGAGGTTGCCGGTACCGGGCGTCTGGCGCTCGAAGAGCTTGACGGCCCCGAAGCCTCCGGCCTCCCCGTAGGCACTGACTGATTGTACGGGGGGCGCCGTCAGGTGGACCAGCAGGGGCAGCTCGAGGTATCCGGCTCCGTACTCAATGGCGCCCCCATCATCCGCGCCCACCTCTGCGCCCTCTTGGCTCAAGAGGAGTTCGGACTGAAGCGCGAGCGGCCCGTACGAGGGCGTCCGGACGACGCCCCCTCCGACGAACGACCAGCGGGATCCAAGAGCGGCCGGAGACTCTAGTGTCGCCCGGTTCACGCCGAGGGTAAGGCCGTACTGAAGCCCACTCTGACCCTGAGCTGGCATAGGGATCATGACGAGGAGGCCCCCTAGGAGCAGAACACTGGCGCAGTGACGCATGGCAGGTTGGCAGGATGAGTTGGGCAAATCTGCCCCTGCCAACGGAGAGCCGGACCGACGGATCCTGAGCGACGAAGGCCAGACCCTTCTCGCGTGAGAACTCGTGCTCCCAATCGGGAAGGGCGCAGAAGTGACCGGTCAAGCGCACCGAGGGAGAGGAGCCACGATCACCAGGGGCATTTTGCCCTGAACTGTACCCCGCTTGGGACACCAGAAGGCCGAGAGACAGCTGCTCGTCCCGAATCCTCTGGTCGCATTCCGCCGGCGTAAGATGTTCTTCTGGATGATCTCCCCGTTCTTGAGAAAACAAGGAGTTTTGCGCTGGAGGCCCCGGCTCAGCCCGGCCCCACGGGCGCACAGTGGCGTGACGCCCGCCGAACGGCTCTGGTCGGAGGTCCAACCATGAGCTGCGGCGGGCTGCCCGCCACAAGTTGAGGGACGAGCGGGACGATCACACCCTGGAGGAGTGGGTAGACGAGCAGCCCGGGCAGACCGTGGCCGTCAAGCTGCTGCACGGCGTGCTTGACCGGGAAGAGGTTCAGCGCTTTCAGGCCGAGCGGCCCATCCTGGCCGCGCTCGCCCCCCGAACCTCACCCGCATCCTCGACGGCGGAGCCCCCTCGAAGGAACGGCCATACTCCGTCGCGGCGAGGCAACCGTCGGGTCCGGGGCCTCTCCCTCGCCAACCACACTTTTTAGGCCGCCCCCAACAGTGTAAAGTTGAGCATTCGACCTGAGGTCTGGCAAACTCTCCTGACTGAAAAACCCACGGCCTCGAAGAAAACGGTGTCTCGGACGGGGCGGAGGACGCAACGACCGAAATCATCACTGTCCGAACGAGCAGTGCGAGTGAGTTTCGATGATTTCAGTGGAGTCCGGAGCCCTGTCAGCCGTTTTCTTCGCAGCCTTGACCTTTTCGCCCATTTTGGGTCAAGCCAAAATGGCCACCCCAAATGGATGGTAGAGCCCACTTTTTCGGTACCACGACCGTCCAGACGGATCGAGAGAGCAGGTGGCAATAGCTCCGGAGTGAACTTTACGCCATTGGGGCCGCTCCAAAACACAGCGGATCCATCTCTCCCCCGAGGTGTCCAAGATATCCGGCCCTTCCGCATCATTCGGCGTCCTCTTCGTCGGAGAACCTGCTGCGTCCGCCGACAGGGCAACGCTGGCCCGACGTGTGCTCTCCTCGCCTCGACCTGTGGGGACATTCTCCACGTGGGGCCTTTCCCCCTCACGTACCCCGAAGCAGGACCGTTGCCGTGAAGAGACACCGATTTTTTGCCTGTATGGTGAAAAGCCGGTTGCTTCTGCATGGGGGCTCTACGGGCCCGCACGAGGTTGTGCCGCGAGTCCGTCCCGGAGACGCCAAAGCCCGTTCCGGGGCGGTACCGCCTCCCACCTTCGACGTTTGCCTCTGATTCCATCGACTCCAGTTTCCGTGCTTACCATTCAACGGATTCTCTTCACGACCGACCTTTCCGAAGGAGCCCGGCGGGCCTTTCCGCAGGCCGTCCACCTCGCAGACCGGCACGATGCGGGCCTTCATGTTCTGAACGTGACCAATCCTCGCCGGCACGACGGGAGTGAAACGACGGCGTCGTTCCCGGTCTCTCTCGACACACTCGCGGATTGGTTTGCGACCTCTGCCCGTGAGGAGAACTGCCCTGATCTTGCGACCATGTCGATCACCCAGAAACAGGTGGAGTCGGAGTCGCCCCCGGAGCGGATCATCGACTACGTCGGAGACGAAGGCATCGACCTCGTCGTAATGGGGACCCACGGGCGCCGCGGGGTCAACCGGATGCTGTTCGGCAGCGTGACCGAGGAGGTCCTCCGGAGGGCCCCCTGCCCCCTGCTCACCGTGCAGACCGGGGCGGACATGCCCTCAGCGCACACCGCACAGCGCATTCTTGTGCCCGTTGACTTCTCCGAGGCGTCCGAGACGGCCCTCCGGCACGCCGCGGAGATTGCATCGACCTACGGGGCAGAGCTCGACCTTCTTCACGTTGTGGAGGAGATGGTGTACCCGTCCAATTATGGGTTGGAGCCGTCGAACTTCCCCGCCAAGGATATTCTGGGTCGTGTCGAGAAAAGTCTAGACGATCTGGTCCGGGAGGATGTAGGGTACGAGCACGCGAGCGTGGGTGCAACGGTCGGGCATCCCCCTACCGCGATCCTCGACCACATGGAGGAGAACGAGACCGACCTTGTCGTCATCGCGACTCAGGGTCGGACCGGCCTCGAGCGAGTCCTGGTCGGCAGCGTGGCGGAGCGTGTAATTCGGCAGTCTCCCGCGCCCGTCTTCGCGCTGAAGCCGGATCAGAAGTTTTTGCTCCCCACCCCCAGCGCGGATACAGGCACGACCGAGGAGTAGCAGCGGAGTGCAGACGCCGCGCACCAACCGCGCAACGCAAACCAAGCGTCCTGGTTACCGAATAGTTTTGATTCGCACGGTTTTGGGCACCGAAAATCCCAGGCGATTCCGCGACGTGGACGTCGGGACGCATTTTTCCGGTCACGCCCCCGTTCCGAAGGAAGGAACGAATGACGTCGGAGATGTCGGGTACGGCGGCCCATGCCCCCCGGCCGGGGACGGTCCGCACCGCTATTTCTTTCGGCTCTACGCGCTCGACAGTGTGCTGGACCTCGACGAAACCGAGTTCATCGGGACATATGAGCGCTAATCGGCGGTGTCCCCGAGCGGCATCGCAGCCTGTCCGGCTGCGGGCACAGGAGGGCTGGTTCCAGACGGAGCGGGGTGTGCGTCCTCATGCCCCGCCCGTGCGCTGCGTCCGTCCCCAGCCCCGGGCCCCTCGTCGAAACCGGCCCACACGGGCGGGTGCCGGGGGCCGAGCGGACCGTTGGCGGACCGAAAAAATAATTGTTATACTCCAGTTACCTGTTGCTTCGGCAGATCGTCTCGGCATCATTTCCACCAACTCCCTACCGTCATGCTCTTCCGACAGATGTACGACGAGAAGCTCTCACAGTATGCGTACCTGATTGGGTGCCAGCAAACCGGCGAGGCCCTCCTCCTCGACCCCGAGCGCGACATCGACCGGTATCTTGCTCGTGCTCAGGCGGAGGGCATCGAAATTGTCGCCGTCGCCGAAACCCACATCCACGCCGATTTCCTCTCTGGCGCCCGCGAGTTCGCCGAACACGTCGACGTGACGCTCTACCTCTCCGACGAAGGCCCGGAGGACTGGAAGTACGAGTGGGCCCGGCAGTCGGAAACACAGAATGGCGACTACGACGTCGAGTGGCTCCGCGAGGGCGACCTCTTTCGGGTCGGGAATGTTGAAATCGAGACGCTTCACACCCCAGGCCACACGCCCGAGCACCTGTCCTTTCTCGTGACCGATCGAGGCGGGGGGGCCGACGAGCCGATGGGCATCGCGACCGGCGACTTTGTGTTCGCCGGCGACCTCGGGCGGCCCGATCTGCTGGAGTCGGCCGCAGGAGTGGAGGGGGCCCAGACCCCGGCCGCCCGAGCGCTCTACCGGTCCGCACAGCGGTTTCTGGAGCTGCCCAACCACCTGCAGGTGTGGCCGGGGCACGGGGCCGGCTCGGCCTGCGGAAAGGCCCTCGGCGCGGTGCCCCAGTCGACGGTCGGGTACGAGAAGCAGTTCAACCCGATGATCGGGGCGGCCCGCGAGGGCGAGGACACGTTCATCGACGCCATCCTCTCCGGCCAGCCGGAACCGCAGATGTATTTCGCCCGGATGAAGCGGGCCAACCGGACGGGGCCGCCCGTGCTGGGCGAGTTGCCCGCTCCGGATGAGCTCACCGTTCAGCAGCTCAAGGATGTCGCTCGGGATGAGGAGTCCCTTCTCATCGACACGCGCCGGGACCGGTCGGCGTTCTTGGACCGCCATGTGCCGGGCGCGCTCTACGCCCCGATGAACAACACCTTCAACACGGTCGTCGGCTCGCTGGTCGAGGACGCGGCGACACCGATCACCCTGATTATTGACGAGGAGGATGTCGAAGAGGCCGTTCGGGACCTCGTGCGCATCGGATACGACGCCATTGAGGGCTTCGCCGAGATCGAGACCCTACGACGCTATTTCCGTGAAGGGGGAGAACGCGGGACGATCGACGAGATCAGCTTCGACGACGCCGGTGCGTTACGACAGCAGGACGACACGGAGGTGCTCGACGTGCGCTACCGCTCGGAGTACGAGGAGGGCCACGTGGAGGGGGCCTTGAATGCCTCCTACACGCGCCTGCCAGAGTACGAGGCAGACCTGCCGACCGACACGACCCTGCTCGTGCACTGTCAGAGCGGAGCCCGCGCCGCCGTGGCCGCGGCCTACCTTCGCCGAACGGGCCGCGAGGTCGCCCACATCAACGATCACTTCGACAACCACGCAGCGGCACACGCGGACACGATCGCGGCGTAGCTCGGGGCCGCGCCGATCGTCGGCCCGGTTCGTGCTCGTGTCTGCGCCGTTTCGGCCGATGGGGCTCGGGCTGGCCGCCGGGGCAATAATCTGGAGGGCCTTCGTGGAACTCGTTCCGGGCGCGCTCGGGGGGCGTCCGGCCCCACCTAGGAGTGGCGGCCACACTCGTCTTCGCGGCCCCGTTCGCCTGTCAGAACTCTGCACTGCACCTGTGAAGCGGGCCCTCTCTGACTGCGACTACGGCACTTGGTCGGAGGGCGCCTACCCGCCCGGTCGTAAAAACGAGTACCCTACTCGTTGCCAATGATTGGTTCCCCCTCGCAGGGTCCGCTGGGAAGCAAAAAAAGCCCGCCGTCCCGAGGGCGCTCGGGGCGGCGGGCGCAATTGCTAAGGGTAATGCGACGCGATTAGAACCCAAAGAGAAGTCCCCCTGTGATGCCTACTCGTTGAGTGTCTCCCAGCGTAATGTTCAGCTGGGCAAACGGCTCTATTGATCCGACCGGAAACCGGGCGCCCCCGACGAGATTGAGACCAATTTCGGTCTCGCTACTCGACGTTCCCCCGACCGTCCCTCCACCGGGGATATCTACGCCCTGAGTCTCGAAAGAAACCCGCGTAATTCCGAGGCCTCCTCCTGCGTACGGCACGAAGGACTGGTTTTCGATCCCGAACTCATAGAGGGCATTCAAATCGACTGCGAAATACGTAGTGTTTTCAATATCCGTCAGATAGTAGTCGAAGGAGGCGTTTGCCACGACCGGCAAATCTCCCAGATCGGCTCGTCCTTCAGCGCCAAAGAACAGAGTCCCAGCGTCTGAAAGATCTCCGACCGGAAGACCGATTCGAGGGCCAATTTTGATTGTCGCCTCTGACCCCTCATCTTCCATCTGGGCGTGGGCGCCGGGCGGTAGAACCAAGCCGAAGGTGAGAAGGAGTCCAGCGACGGCTACGGTAAGGCGTTTCGCGAGGGTCATAGCAGGCGTGCTAGTTTTTTCGGAGGGGAACGAGCGAGTACGAGGACCCCTGAGACCGCTCATGCAGCGGTTTTGGCTAGGGTTGTCCTAGCATCCACCGGGCGGCCCTCGTCTCGTGGAGAGTACTCAGAGGCTGAAGCGTACGTACGGAGAAATGCCCCGCCACGGACCGCCGAGAACGAATGCTTCTTCTTGGGACGATGCCCGTCACTGACGGGGACAACTGGACGAGGGCCAGGGCGGAAAAGTCTGAACTCTGTGCACCACCTTTGAGTGCGAAAGGAACTGCGCGGAGTGGACACGATCAGACTTTAGTAATTAGTAAAGAGATCTGCAAATTTTGCCCAACGGGCGGTACAGAAAATTCATTTTTTTGGGCGCCTAGATTTGGTATCGTCGAGATGAGATCATCCTTCATTACGAGATGAGATTGCACTTTTAGCGCTCAAAACTCTTTCGCTTCCTCCAACACGCATAA